>DATDOL010000033.1:0-33988 GCA_035293265.1 Ignavibacteriaceae bacterium
TTGTTAATTTTATCGGAATGTAATCTGTCTTTCAAAGCATACTCGGATTCTGTTGCTTCAATAAGTGCAGGCGCAGAATTCTTCCTTTTTAATTCGGCAATTTTATTGTTCAACTCTCTTCTTTCTTTCTGCCATTTCAGATCAATCGAATCATAAACTGCTTTTTCCCACGGTGTTGGAACTTCTATACCCGGACTTAAAAATTCATCCCACTTAACTTTATTTGAGCCGAACAATGCAGTAATGTTTGGTTCAAGCGGTTCTGTTCCCTGAGGATAAAAATCGTTATACGCAGACTCAGAAGTGTAATATTCGTCAGCCAATCCTGAAAATGAGTGCCCGAATTCATGTATAAAAAGATAATCTCTGAACTGGTTGTCTGAGGTGAATGTGCAGAAGGTATTATAAATTCCACCGCCGCCGTATCTATTATGATTAACCATTATATAGATTGCATCATACGGAACGTGTGAAGCAATATCCTGAACTGCTTTATTGTCTTCAGTCAGAAGATATCTTTCGGACCCAAGCGAGTTGAATGTAGAATTCAGAGCAGTATTATTATAAATATTTGAAGGCGGTTCATCTGCTCCGCTTTCTTCTGACGGAATATAAATTCCGTGTATATTAAATTTGTTTTCGTATTTAGTATATGGCTCGTAACTGAAAAATACTTTGGAAAAATAATTTAAATCTTTTTCAAATTTCACTCTGTCATCGATAGAATATCCTTCACCGATAATTGCGATGTCTACTCTTTCGTGAGAATCGCCGTTAGTATCTGCACTATAAACTTTAACGGATCGCATTTTCATTTCTTCCCTGATAATTGAAATATCTTCAGGATTAATTTCCTTCCGGAATATTTCAAATAAATTATTTGTTTTAGCTCTTCTCTCAATTGCAAAAATTATTTGATTTTTTGGGTATGGTACTATCGTTGATTCGTGATATACGCGTTTAATTCCATCAATAGCAGCTTGACTGGTCTGGTATTCGCCAAAGTAACTGTCAAATCCTTTTGAAAAAATTAATTCGCCCGATCCTGCATCATAAATTTTCAGATAATATCTTCCGTTATTAAAATTATCAATCAGATTAACACGGCTTCCTGCCCAGCTTCCATACTTAAATACCTGGTCTATAGTAATAATTTCTTCAGAAGAATTACCAATGTGGTAATAATCGATTCTCATAGTTACATCGCTGAAGAATTTATCGAATCGTTCAAAAGTCTGGCTATAAGAAATATTAAGGAAGGAAATTGTTAGCATTAAAGAAAAAATCAGCACTTTCATATCATTCTCTCCTTGATTTATAAAACACCAATTTTATATTGTAAAGATATTGAAATTGCCTTTGATTTTCTTTATTTGATCAAAATAAATTCTTTTTCAAAAAAAAAGGATTCCTTGATGAGATGTATTTTACATCTAATGAAAATGATTTAATTAATCTATCACTTCATCGAATTATTAAATAATCAGCGATTAAAGTATTTATATCATTTTAATGATTAAATAATGGGTTTTGTTGACCTATTTTTAAGGGCTTTTTAGCCAAAAAAATCTTAATTTTGTATGGTTAATTTTCAGACACACTAAGGAAATTTGAATCATACAAAACAAACAGATCCAATAAAAATTAATAAATGGTCAGGAGATTTTATGGTTCGTAAGAATGTATTAATCATGGGCGCAGCAGGACGTGATTTTCATAACTTTAATGTTTTTTTCAGAGATAATGACGAGTATAACGTAGTTGCATTCACTGCAACGCAAATACCAAACATAGAAGGAAGAGTATATCCAAAGCAGCTTGCAGGTAAACTGTATCCTGATGGAATAAAAATTTACGAGGAAAAAGATTTAGAAAAACTTATCAGAAAATTTGATGTTCACGAAGTTGTATTTTCTTATTCAGATGTTCAGTTCGATTATGTAATGACGAAAGCTTCAATTGTTAATGCTGCAGGAATTTCATTCAGACTGCTTGGGGCTGCAGAAACACAGGTCAAAAGTACAAAACCTGTAATTGCAGTTCTGGCTGTAAGAACAGGTTCAGGAAAATCTCAAACATCAAGAAAAATTGTTGAAGTTCTTACAGCAGCCGGAAAAAAAGTCGTTGCAATTCGTCATCCAATGCCGTATGGAAATCTTGTCAAGCAAAGAGTGCAAAGATTTGCAAAATATTCCGATCTTAAGAAGCATAAATGCACAATTGAAGAAATTGAAGAATACGAACCACATATTGCACGTGGTGGTATTATTTATTCAGGAGTTGATTATGAAGCAATTCTCAGGGAAGCGGAAAAAGAAGCCGATGTGATTCTATGGGATGGCGGCAATAATGATTTCTCATTTTATAGGGCTGATGTAACTTTCACAGTTGTTGATCCACACAGACCTGGACATGAACTTTACTATTATCCCGGTAACACTTCGTTAAGAATGGCCGATGCAGCAATCATTAATAAAATTGATACTGCAAATGGCGATGATGTTCTGGAAGTGATGGCTAATATAAAGATGGTTAATCCCGATGCAATAATAATCGAAGCAGCATCGCCTGTTACCGTTGACAAGCCGAAAGTTATCCGAGGCAAACGTGTGCTGGTTGTTGAAGACGGACCGACATTAACTCACGGCGAAATGAAATACGGCGCAGGCACTGTTGCGGCTCATAAGCTTGGCGCAAAAGAAATTGTAGATCCAAGACCTTACACGGTTAAATCCATAACCGAAACATTCAAAAAATATCCCGACATAGGAACTCTTCTGCCTGCTATGGGCTACGGAAAAGCTCAGATGAAAGATCTTGAAACTACAATTAATAACACAAAGTGCGATTCGGTTGTTATCGGAACACCGATTGACCTTGGAAGATATATTAAGATAAACAAACCACACACAAGAGTTGAATATAATCTCCAGGAAATAGGTGCGATTACAATAAAATCTGTGCTTAAAGAAAAAAGAATTATTTAGTATCGATTATTTTACAACGTCAATAAGAGACATTAAACATAATTGATTATCATCAACTCATAACTTAGTTTACTAAGAACGGTTAATAACATTTAGATTTTTTTAAAAATCCGGAACCACAAATGAAAACTGTATTACATTTAATTTGCGTTTTCTTGTTAATATTGAATTCGAATTCTATACCACAGGATTTCAGCATCCTTGCCAACATGGTAATCGAAAAAGATTTTAATGGAATGGATGAATTATTTAAAGCCGGCATGGATATTAATACGAAGGATAAATCTTCCGGTGTAACTGTTCTGATGATTGCCTGTGCTTATCCGCATTATAATGATGTTGTAGAATTTCTGCTGAACCGCAATGCAGATGTAAATATAAAAAGTTACGAAGGAAAAACAGCTTTGATTTGGGCAGTTTCTGCATCAGTTGAAAATGTAAATTTATTATTATCAAAAGGTGCCGATGTACACGTCAGGACAAATGACGGGATGACTCCATTCATTCAATCTGTTTTATCAGTTCTTTCAAATAAAGTTACAACACAGGTTTGCGATACTTTATTAAAAGCTGGCGCCAATATTAATACAGCAATCACTGGCAGAAATGCACCGGGCTGGACAGCATTACACTTCGCCGCTTTTGAAGGCAGCCTTGAACTCGTAAACTATTTAATTAGACATGGTGCAAATGTAAATAGTGTTTCAGATGACGGTTCAAGTGTGCTGTCGCTGGCTAAGTCAGGTAAATACGATGATATTGTTGCAGCCCTCAGAAAATCCGGAGCCAGAGATTAATCATTCTACCAAAATTTTTACCATTTTCTCTTAAGCCAGTACTTCAATATTTTTGTTTCTGAAATTTGAAAATAGATTTTTAAGGAGGACTATTTGAAAAAAATTTTCATCTTGGCAATTATCTTAACTTGTGTGAGTTCAGTTTATTCACAGTACAAAGGCTTCGGCTTTGGAATTATTCTTGGTGAACCGACTGGTATAAGTGCAAAACACTGGATCGACAGAAATACAGCAGTTGACGGAGCTATCGCCTGGTCTTACGTTGATGGAGGAGCATTTCACATCCATGGAGATTACCTCTTACATAATTTTAGTTTGATTTCGGTTGAAAAAGGAAAATTGCCTTTTTATTATGGTATCGGTGCCAGGATAAAAACGCTCGATGCTGTAACTTTAGGTGTTCGAGTTCCTTTAGGACTTTCTTACATTTTTTCTGATGTCCCTGTGGATTTATTTGTTGAACTTGCTCCCTTGCTTGATCTTATACCAAAAACAAATTTCCGTATTAATGCTGCGGTTGGCGGAAGATTTTACTTTGAATAGTTGAGTGGCTTTTTTTATCCGGTTAATTTCTCTTTAAATAAAAATTCAGTTCTTAATTTCTAACAAATAATATACTAATGGAGGCTTAAATGTTTAAACATTTTTTGATACTGTCGTTTCTTGCTTTCGTATTGTTAATTTCAACACCATCTATTGCTCAGGAAAATGAAGATGAAATGGCTGCTGAACAGCAGGCATGGATGGAGTATATGACACCAGGACCAATGCATGAAATGTTGATGAAGGCTTCTGGTGAATGGAAATCAGTTTCGAAATTCTGGATGGATCCCAGTGGAGAACCCATGGTGAGTGAGGGTGCTGTAAAGTTTGAAATGATTCTTGGCGGAAGATATATGAAATCAACTCATACAGGTACAATGATGGGAATGCCGTTTGAAGGAATATTTTTACAGGGATATGATAATGCTACAAATGAATTTACCGCAATATGGATCGATAATATGGGAACCGGAACTTCGGTTGCAAAAGGTAAATATGATGAAGCATCCAAATCAATAATGTATGAAGGAACAATGGTTGACCCGATGTCAAAACAAGAATTAAAATATAAACAGTCAGTTAAATTCCTGGATGATAATCATCATCTTGTAGAAATGTTCATGGATAACAACGGAATTGAATTCAAAATGATGGAAACGGATATTACAAGATAATTTTCAACTGATTCTTGACTATAAATCAGCCGGACTACTTGTCCGGCTTTTTAGTATTTAGATTAGAATGTTTAGATTTGTTCTGTGAGTTATAAAAAAAATGCCTGATCAAATTAAAATCAAATCGCAATATAAATTTTACCCTTTAACAAAAGAGAGGTGGAATGACTTCACTGAGCTATTTGGTGAAAAGGGCGGCTGTGCAGGATGCTGGTGTATGTATTGGAGAGTCCGGCGCAAATTATATGAGCAGAATAAAGGTGAACGAAATAAAAGTGCTATTAAAAAAATTATAACTTCAGGAACCATTCCGGGAATTCTAGCTTATAAAAATTCAGAACCGGTTGGATGGTGTTCTGTTGCACCAAGGAATGATTTCCCCGTGCTTGAAAATTCACGAATCTTAAAAAGAATAGATGAAAATCCTGTCTGGTCTGTTGTCTGTTTTTTTATTAAAAAAGAATTTCGGGGCAGTGGAGTAAGTATTAATCTTCTGGAATCAGCCAAGAAATATGTTAAGGATAAAGGTGGCAAAATTATTGAGGGGTATCCCATCGAACCAAAACGAGCTAAATTTCCCGAAGCCTTTGCCTGGGTCGGATTGGCTTCAGCTTTCAGGAAATCTGGATTTAAAGAAATAGATAGACGATCTGAGACCAGACCCATAATGAGATTCATTCTTAAATAATAACAATAGTCTTTTCGGAGTAATAATGCCTGGGAAAAAATTTGAAAAAAATATTTTATGCATTGGGGCCGGATATGTTGGCGGTCCAACCATGGCAATGATGGCAGCGAAATGTCCTAAGTACAAAATCACGGTAGTCGATATCAGCATTGAAAAAATAAAAGCCTGGCAAACAGATGAATTGCCAATCTTCGAACCCGGATTACTGAAGGTGGTTCAATCATGTCGAAATAAGAATTTATTTTTCTCAACCGATATCGACAAGGGTATAAAAGAAGCTGAAATAATTTTTATATCTGTTAATACTCCGACAAAAACTTTCGGTGAAGGTGCAGGTAAAAGTTCAGATTTACAGTACTGGGAAAAAACTGCAAGAGACATTCTACGTGTTTCTAAATCTGATAAAATTATTGTTGAAAGAAGTACTCTGCCGGTTAAAACCGCTATTGCAATGGAAAGAATCCTAAGCACAAATGATAAAGGAATAAAATTCGAGGTTGTCTCCAATCCTGAATTTCTTGCTGAAGGAACTGCAATGAAAGACCTGGAAAATCCCGATCGTGTATTGATCGGTTCCAAAGAAACCGAAACAGGTTTAAAAGCAAGAAAAGAGATTGTTGAAATTTATGCAAACTGGATTCCGCGGGAAAGATTAATTACCAGCAACCTGATGAGTGCTGAATTATCAAAGCTGGTTGCAAATTCTTTCCTTGCCCAAAGAATATCATCAATCAACAGTATATCAGCGCTTTGCGAAAAAGTCGATGCAGATGTAAACGAAGTTGCACGAGCGATTGGAAAGGATCCCAGGATCGGTGATAAGTTCTTAAATACGAGTGTCGGTTTTGGCGGATCCTGTTTCAAGAAAGATATTTTAAATCTTGTTTATCTTTGTGAAACTTTTGGACTATATGAAGTTGCCGCGTTCTGGGAGAATATTGTTAAAATGAACGAGTACCAAACGAACAGATTTGTTCAGACTATTAACCAGGCAATGTTTAACACTTTAGCTAACAAAAGAATAGCACTTTTCGGATTTGCATTCAAAGCCAATACTAGCGACACAAGAGAATCACCGGCAATTTATGTTACACATAAATTAATGCAGGAACGGGCTCATCTTGTTATTTCAGATCCGAAAGCTTTGAAGAATGCAAAGAAAGATCTGGAACGTTATGGCAGCGATATCATTTACGAGGAAGACCCTTACAAAGCGGCTAAAGGCGCACACGCAATTGCATTATTAACTGAATGGGATTTATACAAAGGCCTTGATTACAATAAAATTTATAAAGAAATGGAAAAGCCTGCATTTATTTTTGACGGAAGGAATATTCTTGACCATTATAAATTATTTGAATTAGGATTTAATATTTATCCGATTGGAAAGCCAAATTTAATTCACTTTAAAGAGAATTAATAGTATGATATTTGTACGTAAAATTATTTTCTGATAAGCCTGATCATCTCCTTTACAGCTTCATCGATCCCAACAATTATTGCCCGGGCAATCACCGCATGGCCTATACTGACTTCATCGATATCTTCTAGCTCTCTGAAAATTTTCATGTTTTGATAATTTAATCCGTGACCGGCATTAACACCCAACCCGAGTTTTTTTGCATGCTTTGCAGCACCACGAACACGCTCGAGTTCATCGAACTGCTCTTCCTCAATAACTGCATTTGCAAACACACCCGTATGAATTTCAATCAGATCTGCTTCAACATCTGCTGCAGCTTCAATCTGAGTTACATCAGGTTCAATGAACAATGAAACATTTATATCGGCATTGTGAAGTATTTTAATAGTGTCTTTGTACAGGGTTTCATTATCAATTACATTAATTCCGCCTTCGGTAGTTAATTCCTGTCTTTTTTCTGGAACCAGAGTTGCTAACTCAGGAACTACGTCACAAGCAATTCTAATTATTTCCTCAGTTGCAGCCATTTCAAAATCAAGTTTTGTTGTAACTAATTCTCTCAATAACCTAACATCTCGTTCGTTGATATGACGTCTGTCTTCCCTAAGATGAAAGACTATGCCGTCAACTCCGGCATGTTCTGCAATAAGTGCTGCTGTCACGGGATCCGGCTGATCTTCACCTCTCGCATTTCTTAATGTTGCAACGTGATCTATATTTAATGCAAATCTCATTTTTAACCTCAGAAAATATTACTTAATACATTAAATAAAGAATTAAGACCAAGTCCATAATCATTTGCACGATATCTCAGAGTACAAATTAAATCAATCGAAAACATTACACCCATATGTGTTATAACACAATAATAAAATGAACCTGTCCTTAATGCTAATACTCCTAAAGCTAGTCCGCCCAGAATGGCACCAAATGTTTCAAGTGCAGGTTTTCCATTATGTAAAATAACAAAAGGTATCATCTGAATAAATACAGCATAAAATCCGAATTTTTCTTTTAAACCAAATAAGAAAAACCCGCGCCAGATAAATTCCCATCCGAACATATACAACAACATACCAGATTCATAAATCAAAAATTTATCCCAGTTATTCCGCGTTGAAAGCAGGTGGGGATATTTGGAAGTGAATTCCGGCATAGATGAAGCATACCAGATGAGAGGAAACATTATTACTAAAAATATCGATGAATACTTTAACCCTGCTTTTGAATCACCAAATGTTAATCCATAATCGCTGAGTTTTTCTCTCAGTATAAATTTTATAATCAGTGCAGCAAGGATAAGGTAAGTAAAAAAATCCCCTGCAAACCAAAATAAATATTCAATCAGGTAAACATCTGGATTATTTTCAAGTGAAGGAAAAATATTGAACCTGAAGAATCTTCTTGAAGTGAAATACCATGAAATTGTTTGAAGAATTGCAGTACTCAGAAAGATAAATATAACTTTTTTATCCATCTCCCTGACGATTCTAACCAGCTCTTTTAACTCTTTTGTAAGCACGAATATTTCTTTATCAGTTAAAATTTACTTTTAGTATTATTGAATTGAACAACTAAATATATCACCAAAAGTCAATTTATCATAAGATTAAAAAACTTCAAATAATGCTCAAAAACTTAATTTTTGATTCTTGACAAAGATGGTTCACAACCTTATATTAGCACTCCCAATTTGAGAGTGCTAATTACAATTCATTAAATAATATGATTACATTTCAATAAATAAGGAGTCAATTATGAGTAAAATAAAACTTAATCCATTGGCAGACAGGGTTGTTGTAAAACCCGCAGAAGCCGAAGAAAAAACTAAAGGCGGTATCATTCTGCCCGACACAGCAAAAGAAAAACCTGTTGAAGGTACAATTGTGGCTGCAGGCCCGGGAAAAAATTCAGATACTGGTGAACTAATAAAAATGACAGTTAAGGTTGGAGACAAGGTACTTTACGGAAAGTACAGCGGTACAGAAGTTTCAATCGGTGGTGAAGAATATTTGATAATGCGAGAGAGCGACATCTTCGCAATTATTCCTTAATGGTCAATACACTATTTGGAAAGCAGAAATTATAAATTTTAATTTGAAAACAAATTCGAGGAAAAAAATATGGCTAAATTAATTGAATATAACAGTCCGGCACGGAACGGTTTAAAAGCAGGCGTTGATAAGCTTGCCGATGCTGTAAAAGTAACATTGGGTCCCAAAGGTCGTAATGTTATACTTGAGAAAAAATTTGGTGCGCCAACCATTACAAAAGATGGTGTTACTGTGGCTAAAGAAATTGAACTTGAGAATCCCATTGAAAATATGGGTGCACAGATGGTTCGTGAAGTTGCTTCAAAGACAAGTGATGTTGCCGGCGATGGAACAACCACAGCTACAGTTCTCGCCCAGGCAATTTACAGGGAAGGTTTAAAAAATGTTACAGCAGGTGCAAATCCAATGGATCTTAAAAGAGGAATTGACATCGCGGTAACAAAAGTTGTTGAATACCTGAAGTCTGTCAGCAAAGATGTTGAAGGGAGAAATGAAATTGCACAGGTTGGTTCAATATCTTCTAATAACGATGCTTCAATTGGAAAATTAATTGCAGATGCAATGGAAAAGGTCGGGAAAGATGGAGTAATTACAGTTGAAGAAGCAAAAGGTACTGACACTTCTCTTGAATGGGTTGAAGGTATGCTATTCGACCGCGGTTACTTGTCTCCTTATTTTGTTACAGATGCTGAATCAATGGAAGCTGTCCTTGAAGATCCGATGATCCTAATACATGATAAAAAAATATCTGCAATGAAAGATCTTTTGCCGATTCTCGAAAAAGTTGCTCAGCAAAACAGATCGATGTTAATAATCGCTGAGGACCTTGAAGGTGAAGCACTTGCAACTTTGGTGGTAAATAAAATTCGGGGCACTCTGAAAATCGCTGCTGTAAAAGCTCCGGGATTTGGTGACAGAAGAAAAGCTATGCTGGAAGATATTGCCGTACTGACAGGTGGTACTGTAATTTCTGAAGAACGAGGCTTTAAATTGGAAAACGCAACTGTTTCTTACCTCGGAACCGCAAAGAAAGTCGTGATTGATAAAGATAATTCGACTATTGTTGAAGGTGCCGGAAAATCTGAAGAGATTAAGAAGAGAATAAATGAAATAAAAGCTCAGATCGATAAAACCACCTCGGATTATGATAAAGAAAAATTACAGGAGAGGCTTGCAAAACTTTCCGGTGGTGTTGCCGTACTTAAAATCGGAGCTTCAACTGAAATCGAAATGAAAGAGAAGAAAGCACGGGTTGAAGATGCTTTGCATGCTACACGAGCTGCTGTTGAAGAAGGCATAGTTGCCGGAGGCGGCGTTGCTTTAGTGAGAGCAATTGATGTGTTAGATAAGGTTAAAGGTGAAAATCCTGATCAAAATACCGGAATAAAAATAATCCAAAAAGCTTTGGAAGAACCATTAAGACAAATCGTTAACAACGCCGGAATTGAAGGATCTGTTGTTCTTCAGAAAGTTAAAGAAGGTAAAGATGATTATGGATTTAATGCACAAACTGAAAAATATGAGAACCTGATTAAAGCAGGTGTTATCGATCCTACAAAAGTTACACGAACCGCTCTTGAGAATGCTGCCTCTGTAGCTTCATTATTAATTACTACTGAAGCAGTTGTGTTTGAGAAGAAGGAAAAAGAACCAGCAATGCCTCATATGCCTGGCGGCGGTATGGGTGATATGGGCGGTATGTATTAATCTTAAATCTATTAAGTTACTGTATAATAAGGCGGGCTTAATGTCCGCCTTTTTCATAAGCAACCTACTAATTCAATATACAAATCAATTGACTTTATTATTCGATATCCTGCGGGATTGTATTCACCGAAATTGTGTCAACTAATTCATTTTCATTAATAATTACTACTGTTAATTTGTTTCCGCTACATGCGGCTGTATCGATGTATAGAGCATTCCCTTTCTCGTCATATAATATTTCATCAAACCTTGTGTGACCAACAATCTGCAGTTTACCAAGATCAAGCAGTTTATCTCTTGTCCATAGAATTCCGTGCTCACCATTAAGATCACTTTCGACAACATCTTTGAGTTTATTTATGTCGCTTAACGGAAATTTGCCCAACTTCCTGGAATAATGAGCTGACACTCCAGCATGAGAAATAAAGCAATCATTCAGATTAAGTATTAATGGCGCATTAATTAAAAACCTGAGATGCTTATTCATTTCAGCATACCTGTTACTGTAAGAATTTAATGTAGACTCGGATCCATTGTATATCCAGGATCTTCCCAACGGACTTGAAGGATGTTTTATAAAATAATAAAACATGTAATCGTGATTACCAGCGGTAAATGAAATTCGGTTTTTCCTGACGAACTCCACTGTTTCAAAACTATATTTTCCCCTGTCAACCAAATCGCCAACGCAATAAACTGGAACGTCAGGGTAATTTTTTAAAATAAGTGCGTACAGCTTTGAAAGCGTATGAAAACAACCATGTAGATCCCCGATTACAGCAACCATAATTAAATGTGTCGGGTTTCCTTTGCATAACTTGTTAATTCGTCGTGAAACTTTGGGTGGGCAATTCGGATAAGTTCACGGGCTCTTTCTTTTAATGATTTCCCGAAGAGTTGAGCGACTCCGTATTCAGTCACAACATAATGAACATCTCCGCGGGAAGTAACAACACCTGCACCAGGTTTTAGCTGAGGAACAATTCGTGAGACATTACCTTCTTTGGTGATCGATGGAAGTGCAATTATCGGTTTACCGCCTTCCGAATGTGCAGCACCTCTTATAAAGTCTACTTGACCGCCAATTCCGCTAAAAATTTTGGTTCCGATAGAGTCGGCACAAACCTGCCCGGTAATATCGATTTCGATTGCAGAATTGATTGCAACCATTTTTCTATTCTGGGCAATAACAAAAGGATCATTAACATATTCCTGTGGATGGAATTCGATAACCGGATTATTATCTATAAATCTGAAAAGTTTTTTAGTGCCCAGAACAAATCCTACAATAATCTTACCTTTGTGTATCGTCTTTTCCTCTCCATTAATTATACCTTCTTCCACAAGACTAATAATCCCGTCGGAAAACATTTCAGTATGTATTCCAAGATTTTTTTTATTACGAAGATAATTCATTACACAATCCGGAATAGCTCCGATGCCCATTTGAAGAGTTGAACCGTCTTCAATTAGATCGGCTACCCGGCTGCCTATGGTATCATAAATTTTAAGCATCTCTTCACTTACGTTAGGATCTATCTGGGGCAATTCATTTAATGGTTCAGAATGTTCTACGAGATAATGAATTTTATTAATATGAATGAAGCTGTCGCCAAGAGTTCTAGGCATTTCACTGTTAACTTGAGCTATAATAATTTTTGCTCTTTCAGCAGCAGATTTTATCGTACCAACATCGACTCCGTAACTGCAAAATCCATGCTCATCCGGAAGCGATACATTCAGCAGTGCAACATCGACCGGGATTATACCTCTTTTAAATAGAAGCGGAACTTCAGAAAGGAAAATCGGGATAAACTCTGCACGTCCTTCCTGAACCGCTTTCCTGACATTTGCACCAGTAAAAAATGCTTTGTGTTTGAAATGTTTTTCCATTCCTGGTTCTATATAAGGTAGCTCTCCAACAATAAGAAGGTGATAGATTGTAACATCATTTAATTCATCTTTCCTTTTTACCATAGCACGAACAAGCTCCGCAGGTACAGCACAACCCGGTTGAATAACAATATTGTCACCAGACTTGATTCTCTTCACTGCCTCATCGGCAGTGGTTAGTTTTTTTGAGTAGATGCTAAGAAGGTTTGCGGGTAAATTTTTTATTCTTATTTCCTCAGTTGTAACCATAAATTTTTTTTTCTCTATTAAAATCAAATCCAAATCAAACAGCTAATTAGTAGAAAAGATATGTAGTTTTTTATAATCTATTTCAAATGATTGAGCAATTGATTCATTTGTGCAATAACCTCTATAAGTACAAACCCCTTTAGATAATCCTTCATCGCCCATCAGTGCATTGGATAATCCGTTATCAGCAACATCGTGGATATAATCGAGTATAGCATTATTCAAAGCATAACTTGAAGTCCGGGCAACTAATGCAGGCATATTTGGTACGCAGTAATGAATGACATTATGCATTATATAAACAGGATCTGATATTGTGGTAATTCTGCTCGTCTCAACACAGCCGCCCTGATCAATTGAAACATCAACTATAACCGATCCTTTTTTCATCTCTTTAACCATTTCCTCTGTAACGAGGTGTGGTGCTTTTTCGCCTTTAATTAAAACTGCACCAATCAATACATCGGCAAATTTCACGCCACGGGAAATCGTGTATGGATTAGCCATTACGGTCGTAACACCCTGATGGAATTCGGTTTCTATCTGTCTTAACCGTGCAAGATCTCTATCAATAACAATAACCTGAGCTCCCCTGCCCACTGCTGCCCGAGCTGCAGAAATTCCTACCACTCCTGCACCCAGAATTACAACTGCTGCGGGTGCAACTCCAGTTATTCCACCAAGTAAAATTCCTCTGCCGCCTTTAGAATAACTTTCAAGGTAACGTTCAGCAACCTGTATTGCTAATGGACCGGCAATCTCACTCATTGAATGAAGAATAGGCAGACGGGAATTAAGCTCGATCAGCTCAAAACCAATTGCAGTAACTTTTTTTTTCAACAACTTCTCTAATATATTTTTTCTGCCCATTGCGAGAAGAAGAAAAGAGAAAAGAGTTTGGTTCTCTACTAACAAATCTGCTTCATCTTCAGTTAACTGAGATACTTTAACAATTAATTCAGCTCTCCCGAAAACTTCTTCTTTATTATATACAATAGTGGCTCCTACTTCGCGGTAATCCTGATCTGTAAAATGACTTGCTTCACCTGCCCCTGTTTGAAGATAAACTGTGTGCCCTGATCTGATAAGTGAATCCACACCTGCCGGTGCAAGTGACACCCGCTTCTCTTCCCATCGGGTTTCGGTTGGTACTCCAATTCTCATTTTATTTTATATTTTATTTCAAAATTACCCAATAACCCCTTTACTTTCAAATGAATCAGGCTGAGAGTCAGAATACAGGTGTGAGAGGACGCATTCCTTTAAGAACATTTATTACGTTTTTAGCTGCAAGTTCGGCCATTGCATTACGGGCTTCTTCTGTTGCACTACCTATATGCGGAAGGAGAATAACATTTTTTAGCTTTAGAAACTGGGGATTTATTTCAGGTTCATGTTCATATACATCTAACCCGGCTGCCCGAATTCTGTTTTCTGTAAGAATTTTAATCAATGCAGTTTCGTCAATTATCTCACCTCGGGCTGTGTTTATTAATATCGCAGAAGTTTTTAATAGTTTTAATTTTTCTTCATTAAAAAGATGATATGTCAATTTAGTCAGTGGGAGGTGAATCGAGATGAAATCAGATTTCGTTAATAGAGTTCTCAGCGAAACTTTCTTTGCATTAATCTTTTTCTCTAGTTTAATATGTTGTGATCTGTCAAAATAAAAAATTTTTGTTCCGAATGAGTGAGCTCTTTTGGCAACTGCAGTTCCAATTCTGCCTGCTCCAAGTATCCCGAAAATTTTATTCTTCAGTTCAACACCTAAAAGCATTTTAGGTTTCCATCCTTTAAATTTATTTGCTCTGACTAAACTTTCACCTTCATACAGTCTTCTTGCAGAAGCTAAAGCCAATGCTATTGTTAAATCAGCAGCGGATTCGGTCAAAACATCGGGTGTGTTGGTTACAATAATATTTTTTTTCTTTGCGTATTTAACATCAATGTTATTATAACCAACGGCAACATTCGCAATAATTTTACATCGAGACATCAGATCAATTAATTCAGCATCAATTTTTTCGGTTAAAAGTGAAATTAGTGCTGTACAGTATTTAACTTTATCAAGTAAGATTTTTCGCGGGATTGGAGAATCATTTTTATAAAACTCGAATGGGATTTTATGCTTTTTAAGTAATTGGAAGGCTATATCAGGAATCTCACGTGTGATGAATACTTTCATTTTTCTGTTAGAAGTGAAAGTAAAAAATTATCCTTAACTAAATAACAATTTAACTATAAAAAGTGCACCAAGTATACCGGCAATATCAGCAATCAATCCAACCGGGAGAGCGTGCCTCGTGTTCTTAATATTCACCGCACCAAAATAAACTGCCAGAACATAAAATGTAGTTTCGGTGCTTCCATAAAAAGTAGACACTAAAATTCCGATAAAAGAATCAGGACCGTAAACATTAAGGTTTTCCACCATAATGCCCAGGGATCCGCTTCCTGAAAGCGGTCTCATCAAAGCCATTGGCAGGGATTCTGCAGGCATGCCAATAAAATTTGTAACTGGATTCAGAATATAAATCAGCCAATCCATCGCTCCACCTGCTCTGAAGATTCCAATCGCAATTAACATTGCAACAAGGTAAGGAATAATTTTAACTGCAATGTTGAACCCTTCTTTCGCACCTTCAACAAATGTTTCATATACTTTTATTTTTTTTATTGCACCATAACCAATGAATAATAAAATTAAAAATGGTATTGCAAGGGCAGAAACGACTTCAATAACTCCTTTAACCCCGTCGGCTGAGATAAATGAAAACATCGAAACTATTTTTAAATGAATGCCGGATAAAAATAAAATCATCAAGACAATTAATATTGCAGCAAGTATAAATAATAATCTCGTATTCCCTCTGACCCAATCAGTAAACTTCCAGGATTTGATGTAAAACTTTTCAATAATCTTTGCTGCGGTTATTCCTGCAATTGTAGCACAAGCTGCACCAAAAATTGTTGTACCAATAATGATTGCAGGATTACTACTTCCTGCAGCGGCTCTGACAGCAATCGCTGTGGCTGGGATTAGTGCAAAGCCGGCTGTATTAATTGCAAGAAATGTTACCATAGAATTTGTTGCAACGCCTTTATCCGGGTTTAAAGTATTCATTTCTTCCATTGCTTTAAGTCCGAATGGAGTAGCAGCATTTCCAAGCCCGAGCATATTAGCAGAAATATTCATAATCATAGAACCCATTGCCGGATGGTCCGAAGGAATTTCCGGAAAAAGTTTTTTTGTGACAGGTCTTAATAGTTTCGCGAAAATCCTAATCAATCCTGCTTCTTCTGCTACTTTCATAACTCCAAGCCAGAGAGCCATAATGCCGATTAATCCAAGTGCAATCTCAACAGCCGTTCCAGCATAGTTAAGAGCTGAATCTGTTACGTCTTTCAATTTTAAAAAAGAAATATCTTCGAATATTATTTCACCACGAATTGACTTATCAGAGATTTGTTCTTTCAAATTAACTTTACCGAGAAGATCATTTGTCTCCCCTGAAACTCCGGCCATTTCGCTCCATATTGGTGGTGTTTCTTTTTCAATCTTCAGAATTATTGGAGAAATATCAGAACTTGATTTGATTGTAATGACTGCTGGTAAGATAAGATTGGATTCTATACGAGTTGAATAAAACTGGTTGAATTTCTCAGCGGAGACAATCACATCGATATCATATTCTCCATCTGCTAATTCATTAAAATTTTTAGGAAAGGAAATTATTATTTCGAAAGGTTCGTTATTCCGGAATTTGTTATTCCCCTTGTCATTAAGATCGGTGACTAAGGCGGCAGCAATTCCAATTACGAGTAATCCGAGCCAAACGTAATTAAGCAAGGCAAGTACCTTTACTAAAATCCAATTTCATCAAAAGCAAGAAACTCTTCTGTATCAATGAATAACAGATTTCCTTTTAATTCAGATGCCTGATCGGAAAGCATTAGTTTACCTGAATATTTCTGACCAAAGCTTTGTATAATATCTTTTAAAGTTTTCTTTTCTTCAACTTCCCTTAGTGTACCGGTGGCTGTGATCGAGAATAAATGATATAGTGCATTTTGATTGGCTTCAATGCTTTTATTAATCTTTTTATTTTTTAATAAAGTGAATCGTGCGAGAGAATCATACTTAATGGTCCGGAGTAATTCCTTATCATCGACAAATATATAAATATTTTTATCCTGGTAAACAAAATTTGTGGCAAACTGGGTAAAGGAATTTTCTTTGATTAAAGATATCGCAAGTACACCAGACTCTGTTGAAGAAAGTTCTTTTTCAACAGTTTCCATATTTCGTATTGTTGTAACTATTCTTTGCATTAGGTTTTCATTAAAAATGATTCAGGTAATTAATTTAACTGTACTTGTTTTTCCAGGATACAGTTTTTCCTGTCTTCTGAGAATTTACATTTATGGCAATGATCATGGTTCGGGATAAAATTATTTTTTCTAATGTCGGAAATAAATTTATGAATTCTCTTCTTGACGTCAATTTTAATTTCCGGAGTAAACTTAAAAACGACGGGTGAATCTGGTAATTTTGTGAATACCAGTCTGCCCTCAAATTCTGAAAAACGATTGAACTTTATACTTACAATATATAAATAAAATAATATCTGATTTTTATATATAGCTGACTTTTCTTCAAACTCACTTTCTCTGAGTTCATCTGTTTTATAATCTACAACAATCAGCTTCGAGTCGTTAAATATCAACTTATCGATAATTCCATGCAGAAAATAATTATTTTCTTTAATGTAAATCTCAAATTCATTTTTGGAGGCTATAAAAGAGTTTAAATATCTGTATTCGTCCGACTTATAAAATGAAAATAATTCAGCAGTAATTTCTTCTCGTATTTTTTCACTATCAGGATCAATTTTATTTAATCGCTTGTTTTCATTTTGAATGACTTCATGAATTAGAGAATGCTCAGGATTTTGTTCAAGAACTGAATGGATAATTCTTCCTTTCACAATTGATGGCAGATCCTTCTGGTTGAGTGATTCTGTCTGTAATTCATTTGATTTCCCGGTATTGGAATATTCGTTTATAATTTTATCAGTCCTGATATCATGATCCGAAAAACCCAATGAAATCCCTTGAAGACCAAGCTTGTAGGCTAATTTATATTTTACCGGGCACTGACTATAAGCTGAAAATTTTGAGGCTGATATCATTTCACCGCTTTGTGAGCCATCAATATTATGGAAGTTAAATTTTACACTTCTACTTATTTCAAATTTTTGTGCTACTACTTCACCAGTGAGTTCAATTTTTCTAACTATCGGAATTGTAATGTCAAGCGATTCTTGAAAATTGACGAACTTATCTTCGTTTAATTTCAAATAAGTCAGATTACCGTTTAACTGAATTTCATTTTGTGAAAAATCACAACCAAGTCCTGACCCGAGCAAACTCATAAATGATCTGTCCCGAAAATTCTTTGCAGGCTCGACAGAGGAAATAAATAAGCCGGACCTTGCTCTTGTTATGGCTACATATAATAATCTTTTTATTTCAGCCAGATCTTTTTTATCCTCGATCAAACTGCAAATATTAACGATCGGGGCTGCTTTGTAATCGGTGAAATAATTTTGCTTTTCAGGAACCCTAGTCAATATTCCATATTTTTTATTTACAAAAATTTCTTTGGCTTTAATTAAATTTCTCTGTGAGCTGTCGTTACAATTAAAAAGAAATACCGCTTCATATTCCAGGCCTTTTGCCTGGTGAATAGTTAAGATGTTTACACCTTCATTTTCTTTTCCAATTGCTGCTTGGGATACATCCTCAAATTTTTGAATAGCCTGACCCAGGTAATCCACATAATCATATAAAGATTTAAAACCTTCGTCCGAAAAATCAATAGTCATTTTTATTAATTTTTCGATATTTGCAAGGTCTTGTTTACCATCTTGTTTTGAAGCCGTTACGGAGTGTATTGCAGAGTCATTAATTATTTTTCTAAGGATGACCGGAAAATTCATTCTCTTGGAGAATGATAAATTTTCATTAAGCTTGTCAGCAATTTTTCTCCAATATTGATTACTGTTACCTGCAATTAAAAGTTTTTTAAATAATGAATTTTCTGTTTGCCGGGATAATTCAAATATCTTGGCATCTGAAACATTGAAGAATGGAGACCGAAGTATACCAACTAAGGCAGCATCATTATCTTCATTCAGAAGAAAGGAAAAATAATTGTGCACATCATATATTATTTGCCTCTGGAAAAATCCTTTTCCACCTATAATAGTATATGGTATTCCAAAATGGGTAAAAGTTTTTTCCAGCTTAGAAAATGAAGTTCTTTTTCTAACCAAAACTGCAATATCATTCCATTTAAATCCCTGCTCTTTTTTCTCATTGATCAATTGTTGAATTCGCTTTGCAACTAACTCGGCTTCAGCAATTTCTTCATCTGAGTCAGCTAAAAGAAATTCTATTTTTCCTTTAATGTTATTTTGATTAGCACAGACAATTTCGGAATACTCAACTTCATTATATAACCCGGAAGGATTATCAAATAATTTTTTGAACACTACGTTGGTAAACAAACAGATTGCTGGGAACATCCTGAAACTGTCAGGCAAAGAAAGAATTGAATCCTCATTTTCTGCATCGAGTATGATTTTTTTTGTCTGGTTGAACACCTCAAGCTCAGCATCTCTGAATTTATAAATACTCTGCTTCTCATCACCCACAACAAAAAGATTGCCGCTTTTTAAATTGTCAACTATAGGTAAAAATATCTGGTACTGGAGTTCGTTTGTATCCTGGAATTCATCAACAAGCAGATATTTATATTTTTCACTTAAGCGATTCTTGACATTATTATTATTAAGAATATTTTTGGTTTTCAATAAAATATCTTCGAAGTCAAGATATCCATGCTCACGTTTCATAACATCATACCGGGCAAGTACTTTCCTGAAAATTTCAATAATTAATTTGCCGTACTCTGCTAGTTCGTATTCGGTGTTGTCTCTGCCATTTAATGAAATACTTCCAATATCGTGTAAGAAATTTTCCAAATTTGTTATTACATCGATTGAAAGTTTAGCTCTTAATTTTGTTGAAAGATATCCAAGTGATTTTATCGTACCTGAATCAGTGCATAGCAAATTTTTTAAACTTACAATCAAAACTAAATTCTTCTGAATATCGACTTCCTTTTTTAAATATCCTGACAACTCTGAAGTCTTTAATGCAATTTCATTATCTGCCTCGTTTTGTAAAACTAAATTATTTACTTTTTGCAGGCATTCAATAAAATCCATTTTCCCTATTGAAATAACTTCACCAGCAAGAAAACTAAAGGAATTGTGAAAAAATTTACCGATATCTTCCACACTTTTATCATAAATCTTTCTTGCAATCGATAGTACATTTTTCCTGCCTGAGATTAATTTTTTTAACTCATCAGCAAGCTTTTTCTTAGATCCGAGCAATCGAATAAGCGATTTTACTGTTTCTGAACCTGAGATGTTAAGAAGTGATTCGTCAATGACTGCTTCAGTAGAAAGCTCGATCAATTCATTAGAAATGATTTCATCAATCGGTAAAAAGTTTGCATCCAGGGAAGCTTCGACAGGATATTCACGTAGAATATCGAGACAAAAAGAATGGATAGTTGAAATTTTTGCGGATACAAGTTCTCGTCGGATAGAAATAAATTTACTTTTTAAAACTTCATCAAATGATTTTTCAGATAATCTGTCAATTTCAATGGCAATTTTTTTATATAATTCTCCAGCCGCTTTGTCGGTAAACGTAATTGCTGCAATTTTATTAAGGTTTATATTTTTATTGAGTGCAATCTCGATATATCTTTTTGCTAATACAAAAGTTTTGCCCGAGCCGGCGTTTGCAGTTAACGATATCGATCTTTCGTAATTAAGAGCAGCAGACTGGTGCGGAGTCAGCATTTCCATACTAACTCGGCTGGTTTGAATTTTTAGGAATATGTAATGGAATTGTAATCAGGAATTCTGTTCGTAAAGTGGATGATTCCATTAATTTTATATCACCTTTGATATATTCCAAAAATCTTTTTGTGAGTTTTAATCCCAGACCCATTCCTTTATCTTTAGTCGTAAAGTTGGCATCAAATATTTTTGATCGATTTTCCAGAAATATACCATTTCCGTCATCAATAATTCTTAAACTAACATTACTGTTTTGAACAGTTGATTCTATCTGGATTTGTTTGGCTTCTGCCTGGATAGAGTTTCTAATCATATTAATAATCATCCGCCTGAATTGCGATTGGTCAGCATCAACAAAAACCGAGGCTGAATCATAAGTGAAATTAATATCTATTTTTTCATCAGCAAATAAATTTATAGCATCATTAACCACTGCAACAATTTCAAAAACTTCCATTTTTATACTCGGCATCTTTGCAAAAGCTGAAAATTCAGTTGCGATCTGGCTAAGACTTTCAATCTGATTAAGAACGGATTGTGAAAGTTTTTTAAGTAACTCTTCAAAGCCGTCCTTCTTATCATTGTAAGCTGCCATGATCTGCTGAATTGCGAGTTTCATCGGGGTTAATGGATTTTTAATTTCATGTGCAACCTGTTTTGCCATTTCTTTCCAGGCACTTTCACGTTCGAGCTCAGCTATTTCCACCTGGTTTTTCTGAAGTTCCTTCGTCATCAGATTAAAACCGTCATATAAATCTTTCAATTCACCTTTTTCAGAATTTCGAAGCTGCACACTTAGGTCGCCTTGTGCAACCGATTCAGTGGCTTTAGTCAATCTTCGGATTGGAGCAGATATCTGATCAGCAAATAAAGTGCTCACTAAAATTATTATTAACACCGCGAAAGAATAAGTTCCAAACAACAAAACATCAAAATCGACAGTAGAGTATGTCAGCTTAATCTTGTTGAATGCATCATTAACACCTATAATCAGTGATTCGCTACCGGGGTTATATTTTTTATAAAAAGCATCGTATGTTAAGTTGTTTACTTTTTCTTTAGTCAAGTACTCGCGGTAACTCAGATAATTTAAATTGTAGTGAGCAACCGGATTTAACTTTGTATTAAACAACCCGGTTTCAAAAAATTCTTTTCTTGAACTGTAAAGCTGGTCAGAAATTTTATATACAATGAATGATATACCAAGCTCCTTTGCAGCATTTTCGAAAGCGGTTATGAACTCCCTTTCCTTATGTTTTTGAAGCTGAGCATTAATATGATTCTCAAGATAAGTACATCGTTTATTAAGTTCATTAAAAATTTCAGATTCACTTCGATCTTTTGCCACCTGGCGATTGTAAACTGCTAAAATGACAATTGGTATAATAGAAATCAGTAGAAATGCAATTAATAATTTTGTTCTGAAGGTATACTGAACTTTTATGGAACGAAATGCAGCAAGACTTAAAATCAAAATTATGATGAACAAACTATGAACCAAGAATATTTTAAAGAAATTGAAAAGATTCCAGGACAGTTCTTTTTCTTTAATTGCAACAGTGGTTACCCTCTGCCGACCACCTACCATTTGCTTAAAAACGAAAGTCAGAAAATTCTCATTGTTGATTGAAATATTAATCCAGCCCTCATAGCTTTGACTCAGAGTGGCAGACAAAATTTGTTCGGTTTGATCTCGTGAAGGAAAAATGTTTCCATAAACCTGACTGATCTTGCCATCTGTAAATTCAAAAATATTGACCAATGATAAATCGATAACTGATCCCAATACAGCACGGTTGGACTGCAGAAAATCAGGATACTCGTCTGAGCCGATTTTTTCAATATTAAATTCAGCTGCTACACCAAGGTAACCTGAAATAATATCCTGTCTGGTTACGGGAACGATTCCAACAAATTTTGTAGTGTGAAGCTGTTCCATTGATTCGACTTCTTTTACAGAAGGAATTGTCTTATCTAGTTCAGTGAAATAATCGAAGTAATTAATTTCCTCATTCAACGCGACTGTAAATTTTCCAAGTATATTTTTATTCCTGTCAATAAGAGCAACCTGTGAATTCAGCGATTCTCTTTGCAAAGAACTTTTGCTCCATAGGATAAATGCTTCGGCATCAAAATTAATATTTCGTTTTAAAAACAATTCAGTCAGTGATTCATCTTTGACAGAATTTCTGAGAGTTTCATCAACCAATATTTGCAGTAAATCTTCATTAGCTCTATTAATTTCGTAAGCAATCGTTTTAAGTGAACTTCTTTCCAACTGCAGATTAAAATAATTTTGAAGCGAGATGGTTATAATTGATGAAACAATCAGAATGTAGGTGATAAAAAATGGCAGTTTGGTTTGTCTGAAGTAAACCTGGTTCAAAAGTAAAAAAATCAAGGAGATAAATATTATTATTAGGAAAAGTGAAATTAATGGTTCTCTATGAAATGAATAAAATACATATCCTGCAATCATGAAGAGAATGTAAAGCAGCACAATGCTTTTCATTTTCGATTTGAATAATAATGAGGTAAAAGCAAACGAAAGAATAACAAGCGATGTCATTAATGCAATGATCGCAAATCCTATTAGCAAAACATTCAGGTTCATTACAAGAACAGGCAGGTCCGGAATTAATTCCGGTTCTTTGAAGTATCGAATTGATGAATCATAAATTACACTTTTAATTGAAGCACTTAAACCTCTAATCGCATAAACAAATAAAATGATAAAAACAGCTGCGAGAATTATTTTTATGAGGATGAACTTCTTTGTGACTCCTCTGGAAACATAATCCAAAGCATACCTGACGATAAATATTGCTAGTATTACAAGGAAAATATTTGTAATCAGAAATTCAGCAGGTGATTTGACTAATCCGCCTGCAAATATTGATGAAAAATATGCTGGGTCAGTTAATGGCCCATCAAGAATTGTAGAAGGAAAGTTTATCCAGAAAAAAATCAGCCGGCAGAGTGAAAGGTAAAATAATACTGAAAGAAGTTTCAACGACCGGTATTTAATTAACCCGAGATCTTTTCTAAACCCGAGGCCAAGAAATATCAACCCGATAACTATCAGGAGTGACTGAATTTTTACCGTGGTTTCCTGGATATAGGCGATAGCCATATTTATCAGTGGTTTGGAAAATGTAATTAACCCGATCTTGGTTCCACTGACATTCAAAAGGTTGAAAGAATACTCTCTTCCGTCCTTTGAATGAAGTGCATATGGATCGTAAGAAACCCTGAATTGAGTATTAAATTTATTGGAAAGTTCCTGGATGAAACTTATTTGCTCAAAATATTCATTCTGAAGGATGTAACGATTTTCGATAGGGACGCTGATTACCAGGTAAAATACGTCATTCTGAAAATTCAATGTGTCTGAAACGGTAAGGTAAGTTACTATCCCCTGAGTATGAAAATAGGTTTCATTAACCGGGTAGTTTAAAGGAAATATTTCATTTTGTGTAACAGCTATGATATCATTCCATGCAATCAGTTTCCCATTTGGTGCGACCAGTTCAATGCTAATTTTATTTAACGAAGGGTCGTTTACAACCGCAATTAATTCTCTGTACGTATAATCACTATAACCAAGAGTTCGTACAAGATTCGATTTAATATCATTTTTAGCTGATAATAATTTTTTCTCTTTCTCTTTAAAAATCCGGATTGATTCATTTTCGATTTTCTGGATCTCGAGCTTTAATTCTTTTTGCCATGAACTTAACTTTTTCTCTTCCAGGACTGGAGTTAAAACACCAACAAGCAGAATTAATATGAAAATAAAAAAGACGATAGCAAAATACTTCCTATCGCCTTTAAACAAGTTGCCGATTTTTTTAAGCATTAATTAATTGAGATCTGTGTGATAAACCAGTTTTTGCCGACCTTATTTAGTGTGACATAAACAAGTAACGAATCTCTTTTACCCTTTCTTTCATAATAGTAAGCCCCGGTTGCATAAGAAAGAGATTCTTCAATCTTTTTAATCTTAAATTTAAAAGAAATCACTTTATACATTTTAAAAAAATCTTCAAGTACATAATAGGCCTGGTTGGCACTGTAATATCCGCTGACTCCGCTTGAAAAACTTAAGTAAGGTTTTTCACCAAAGTATCTTGAAATTTTTGAAACATCACCGGTTGCCAATCCAATTTCAATCTCATTGATGATGGAATTCTCAACTTTAAAGTTTGGTTGCTTGTTGTAATTCTGGATCAGATTGTTTTCCTGTCCTGATGCAGTGTGCTGAAATCCCAACCCTAACCCAATAGATAATATTAAATATTTATACATTCGGATCATTTTAGTATATAATTTAATCAATTATTCAAACGAAATCTATAAATGCATTGTCATTTACTGATTTATAACTTACCTGTCCCAAGAACCTGATAGTGGATTCCTTTCTTCCGGAGTATTAGATCTCTTAAGCTGAGTGTTACCCTCCTGCAACTGATAAGTCCAATCGAATACCATTCTGTCACTGGAAATTGACGAAATTCTTATTTTGGCAAAGTGGTTATCCCATGTCCAGATAACATAGGTATGTCCGACTATTGCAATTGCATCTTTTGTTGGTGACCACCCGGTTGTTGGCGCAAATTCAATTTCATAAATGTCTGAAGTCGGACCCATATCCTGAATATCAGTATCATCCCAAACATCTAAATAAAAATCACCTTCAAAATTTTCAAAAAAGAAATCAGTGTTAAGGTTATCATATCTTACCACAGAATACTGAGAAAATGAGTAGCCGGAATTATTCGGAAATCTTCTATAGTCAAAAATTGCCTGGTTAAAACCTTCGGGACGTGGTGTGGCATAAACTACATCGCGACTTAGTTCACTTTCATTGCCGTTATAATCATAAGCACAAACTCCATAATAATATGTTTCACCATTGACCGCATCATAATCAATGAAATTATCATATATCGTAGAGCCAATGAGGTAATACTTTCCATCGTAGGAATCGCTGTAATAAACATTGTACCCGGCTAAATCGGGTTCCCGGTTAAGATTCCAAAAAAGATAAACCCTGTTATCTCCATTCGAAACTACAACACCTGTCGGCGGATTTGGTGGGGTTGAATCTATTTCGTAGTAGTATGGTTCATAAACATCACAAGCCTGAATCAATACGACTGTGATTAGTGTTAAGATATAGTTGCTAAGCTTTTTCATTTTACTCACCTCTTGATAATTATTTTTACTCCAATTGCAAGTTGCCAAATGAAATGCCAGCTATTTCGTTTGTTTTTTTCTAAGAAAACGAAGGATTTTATCGGTTAGCGTATATTTTAATATACAGAGAAGAGTGTCCGAATATTCAATAATTATATACTAGTAAATTCTCCATTGTAGTACATCCGGCTATTATTTATAACTGCGATAGATTTACCGCTGAGTAGTCTTTTATCAAACGGTGAATTTCTTGATTTACTTTTAAATTTAGAGATATTAACAGTCCAGATTTGTTCAATATCTAAAACCGTAAAGTTGGCCAACTCACCTTCTTTAAATTGTGGGATAGGAATGTTAAGAATTAACCTGGGATTGTATGAAAACTTCTCTACAATTTGATTAAGAGTAAGTATTTTTTTTTGATAAAGTTCTGTCAACGTTAAGCCGATTTGAGTTTCTAAACCTATAATTCCGTTTGGTGAAAACTGAAATTCGGTTTCTTTTTCTTCAATTGAATGAGGAGCATGATCACTTGCAATACAATCTATTGTACCATCTTTCAATCCCTCAAGAATTGCATTCACATCTTCCTGGGTTCTCAAAGGAGGATTCATTTTAAAATTTGTATCATATGATTTAACTGCATCATCAGTAAGTGTAAAATGATGAGGAGTAACTTCGGCAGAGACATTAATTCCTCTTTTCTTCGCCTGCCTGACTAGTTCAACAGAATTTTTTGTGCTGATATGAGCTATGTGAACTCTGCCCCCGGTATAATCAGCCATCATTATATCTCTGCTCACAATCAAATCTTCGGAAACAGAAGGGAGACCCGCTAATCCAAGCATTGTAGAATTTGTTCCTTCATTCATCAAACCATCGGCAAGAGATTCATCTTCGCAATGTTCAATGATCGGAGCTCCATACATTTTTGAATATTCTAATGCTCTTCTTAATACAGATGCATTTTTTATTGCGACACCGTCATCAGAAAATCCGACAGCACCAGCTTCAGATAATTCTGCCATTGGAGCAATCACTTCTCCTTTTCTTGCTAAAGTTGCCGCTCCAACCGGGAACACATCTACGAGATGATTTTTCGCCTGATCCTTTATCAACTTTATAACCTCTGCAGAATCTATTGCAGGTTCCGTATTGGGCATACAGGCCACTGCCGTAAATCCTCCATTAGCGGCGCTGTTACAGCCTGAGATTACAGTTTCTTCATCTTCTCTTCCCGGTTCCCTTAAATGAACGTGCATATCGAAAAAGCCGGGTAATATTAACTTGCCTGAAAGATCAATTTCCTTTGCACCCTCGGCTTCCTTTCCAATTTTACTGCTAAGTTTAACTATCTTGCCGTCAACCAGAAAAACGGAAATATTTTTTTCGTCTATATTTTCTATCGGATGAAAAACATTTACATTTTTTAAGATCAGTTTCATTTTAATTTTTTCTAATTAAGAGTCCCGAGTAAATAAAGTACTGCCATTCGGATAGCAACTCCATTAGTAACCTGGTATAAAATTATCTGGTTTGACCCATCTGCAACTTCTGAAGAAAGCTCCACACCCCTGTTGATTGGCCCCGGATGAAGTATTAAAATATCCTTTCCATTTTTATCAAGCCTATCCTGTGTAATTCCAAAATATTTTGCATATTCTCTTATTGATGGAAAATATTCCCCCGCTTTTCTTTCAAGTTGAATCCGCAATACATTAAGCACATCATTTTCCTGGATAGCTTCATCAATATTATAAATTACATCAAGTCCAAGTTCTTTTATATTTCGCGGAATCATTGTTGATGGGCCGCAAACGGACACCTTTGCACCCATTGTCAGCAATCCAAAGATGTTTGATAAAGCAACCCTACTGTGTGCAATGTCGCCTACTATACAAACTTTTAACCCATCAATTCTTCCAAGCTTTTCGCGAATAGAATACATATCTAATAAAGCTTGTGTAGGATGTTCGTGAGAGCCGTCCCCGGCATTTATAATATTTGAATTACAAATTTTTGTTAGGAAGAGCGGTGTACCAGCTGCTGAGTGTCTGAGAATAACCATGTCTACCTTCATTGCTTCAATATTTTTCATAGTGTCTTTGAGAGTTTCACCTTTGCTGACACTGCTGCCCGAAACCGAAAAATTAATTGCATCTGCAGATAACCTTTTTTCCGCCAGCTCAAAAGAAATTCTTGTCCGTGTTGAACTTTCATAGAAAAGATTTACAACAGTTTTTCCCTGCAGGGTTGGTACTTTTTTAATTGGTCTTTCTAAAACTTCACGAAAGGTGTGAGCGGTATCTAAAATTAACTGAATATCTTCTTTAGGAACATTTTGTAATCCTAAAAGATGTCTTGTTGAAAGGGGCATAGAATGATTATAATTTAAGGGTTTTCAACTTCTATCAGATAAATAGCATCTTCGCCATCTAACTCATTTACTTTTACTTTTATTTCTTCATTCTGGGATGTGGGGACATTTTTCCCAACGTAATCTGCTCTTATCGGAAGTTCGCGGTGTCCTCTGTCAACTAAAATAAATAATTGAATTGATGCTGGTCTGCCTAAATCCATAAGAGCATTTAATGCTGCACGGACTGTTCTGCCGGTGTAAAGGACATCATCAACAAGGATGATATCTTTTTCATTAAGGTCGAAAGTAATATTTGATACCGAAACTTCAGGTTGTTTTAAACGCATGCGGAAATCATCACGGTAAAGCGTAACGTCTAAAATGCCAAAGGGCAGATCAACATTGTCAATTGATTTTATTTTCTGCTGAATTCTTTTAGCAAGGTATTCTCCACGTGTTCGCATACCAACAAGCACAAGGTTTTTTGAACCCTTATTTTTTTCAAGGATTTCGTGAGCAATCCTGGTTAAAATTCTGTCAAGCCCTTCTTTATCAATTAGATTTGATTTTGTACGCATATATAAAAAATCCTCCTAGGGTAAAATTCCCTTGGAGGTTTTGCTAATTTTCTGTTTTTTCAGTCATCCTTATCCATCTCACCGGACAGAGTTAAAGGTAAAATTTTGTTTTAAGAAACTTAAAGTAAATAGCTGTAAAAGTAAAGAAAATGATAATAGTGATTATTAATAATTTTGTGTGGCTGAGATAGATTACGATTTCTCAATCTTTTATTAATTTTATTGAGCCTAATAATTCATATTAACCCGACTGTTGAAACAATTGTTTTTATGGTTTAAAAAATCGATTTTTGATTGTAAAAAAAATTATAATCTTCGGGGTGTAGCGCAGCCCGGTTAGCGCGCTTCGTTCGGGACGAAGAGGCCGGGGGTTCGAATCCCCCCACCCCGACTTACCAAGTTATTTATTTTTTCATTCCTGCTCAGTCACTAAATAGTAAATTTCTCTATAATCAATAACTTTAATTTATCGAAGAGGTCGGCGGGTTCTCCCAATGGGATTACTAAGGAAGAATCCTCCCACCCCGACTAAACCATCAGGCACTAGATTTTAAAATCCCACTCCGACTCCGATGCTGACAAATGGATCCCAATCTTCATATGGTGAATTATTATCATTAATTACATCAAATAAAACTTCAACAAAAACCCAGGTGTTCGGACCAATATTCTGTCCAAATCCACCACCTAATAAAAGATAAGGAACCCAGACCCTCTCTGTCTCATAACCGTCAACGGTAACATTTATTGCATTCTCATAACTCCAATAAGCAAATTCAGCATGCGCATAGAGTTGAGGAATTATTCGGTAGCGGGTAAAAATACTGGCTCCATAATTACTCGTATTAAGTGCTGGCAAAGGTTCATATCGATCATCGCTTATATAGGCATAAGCAATCTTTCCTCCTATTGAAAATTGAGGAGTTATTTTGTATCCTACCAGTGGTGCAACACTGATATAGAAATAATCATTCCAGAAACTCAATCCAAGTGTCCCTCCATAATACCATTTACTGCTGTTTGCTGGGGACTCGAAACTGTTGTGGGTAGATTATTTTCCATTTGTTGCGGTTTTGTATCTAATGAATCCGGTAGAATTGTTGATAAGGCTATGAGTGAAAGTAAAATTATTTTTTTCATTATGTTTTCCTCCTGTGCATATTAAAATATTATTGTTGATGACTGATAAATAATTAATTAAAAGTTACCTAAAGGGACAAATGCGATACCTATATTAAAAGCAAAATAAGATTGTGATAATGACTCATTAAAAATTTCATTGCTTACCGGTGCAGCATAATAATATTTCATACCAATGAATGCATAAACACTTCCTAACAAATAGACAAACCCTGCTTCCGGAGCGAATCCAAAATGCCAGTTGTTTGATTCACTTGTTGAAATATTGTCTTTTACACTTTGAAATATATATATAATTCCTATCCCCAATCCAATAAATGGAATAAATTCTCTGTCATCAGAAAAATAGTAATGCGATGTTACAAAAAGTGGGAAAGAGTTCATTAATTTTTCCTGATTTATTAGCATGCTTAGCGAATCCACACCCTGGCTTTGTATTTCATCACTGAATGCATTCCAACCGCTAAAAAAACCTACTGATACATTTGGGTCAATTAGTTTTCTTATATCCAAACCCAGCCCTGTAACACTTGTTCTTCCAATAAAATCTTCTGTGTTACCTGTCGGTTTTGCTACGCTGTAAGTTAATGCGATATAAAAATCCTGTGCCGAAAGATCAGCTAACAGGAAAGCGATCATAAAAAAAGTTAACAGGAATTTATCTTTTATACGAACTGGCATAAGTTCTTTCATATTCAAAACAAAATTAAGAATTTTTATTTTTAGTTACTGCTGATAAGATAAGTTGTTTAAACCGACGATATATAATTATAATTTTAAATTTCCGTAATTTTAATTACGGATTTTCAATTTAACAATAAAAGGATTATAAGATGGCTAAAAATCATTCATTCGATATCGTCTCAGAAGTTGATTTCCAGGAAGTTGATAATGCTGTAAACCAGGCATTAAAGGAAATTTTGCAAAGGTATGATTTAAAGGATTCTAACACCACTATTGAATTAAATAAGAAAGATAAATTCTTAAACATCAATACCAAAGATGATTATGCACTGAAAGCGAGCTTTGATATCCTGCAGACAAAATTTATCCGCAGAGGAATGTCGGTAAAAGTTTTAGATCCTGCAGAACCTGAAGAAGCCGCCGGCGGAAGGTTAAAACAAAAAATTAATTTAAGAAGCGGAATTTCCAAAGAGAATGCTAAGCTTATTACAGGTCTGATCAAAGATTCCAAATTAAAGGTCAGCGCTCAAATACAGGATGAGCAGGTAAGGGTTCAAGCACCTAAAATTGATGACTTGCAGGCTGTGATTGGATTAGTAAAGGAAGCTGACTTTATTTTTCCGACCCAGTTTGTGAATATGAAATAGCACATCTCTACTTTAGACCGGCGTAAGCCACTTTTAATTTATTTTGGTCCAATGCTTTTGCGAGTGCAAAATCTTCCTCGGTTATTTTTTCTTCATCTCCGTAATAATTGTGCTCAAAGCTGTCTTTCTGAAGACTTGATTGAAGATCAGTTGAAGAAAGCACCTCAAGATCTTCAGCCACAAGATTACTGTGATCATTAATATCAACCTTACCTGTAACAAGGTATGGACCCATTGAAAGAGTAAGTTCCGCAACACGGTAATAAACTTTTGGGAAGATGACGGCTTCAAACGTTCCAGTCAGATCTTCCAGCGAAAGAAATTTCATTATTTCACCCTTCCTTGTTTTTATTCTTTTTGATGTCATATACCACCCGATCATTTGCACTTTTCGACCTTTGTTCCGCTTCATATCTTTTGCAAACACAATTCCTTTTGCATCTGTCCACTCCCGGAAAAAATGTAGCGGATGTCGTGTAACCATATAACCAAAAGCCTCATACTCTTCTTTGCAGATGCCGGCAAGAGAGTAGTTCAAATCGGTTTTTACTTCTTCCTCTAAAGTAAAAGTTTCACGGATGAAAAGGTCGCTGTAGTTTTCTTCAATTATTTTTCTCCGGTGAAAATAGATATCCAGCAGCCGCAGCAAAGCCGGACGTGTTTGCCGCAAGTAGCCCATCGCACCGCATTTGATAAGCAAAGCAGTTTCTTCATAACCCGGTTTTGTACGAACAAGAAAATCTGCAAGTGAAACATATTTGCCGTTTCGCTTTCTTTCCTCAACAGTTCTTTCTATCATGCTGTACGAAAGATTTTTGATTGCCTTCAAACCGATGCGAATTGTTTTTCCCTTCCCAACATATTCTTTTTCACTTTCATTAATTGAAGGCAGTTCAATCTTTAAACCCAAACGTTTTGATTCCTGGATGTAAACTGCAGCAGAATAAAACCCTCCGCCGTTGTTAAGCACACTTGCCATAAACTCTGCCGGATAATGAGCTTTAAGGAACGCAACCTGGTAAGAAAGCAAAGCAAACGATGCGCTGTGAGCTTTGCAAAAAGAATAGCCTGCAAATGATTCTATTTGCCGCCAGAGTTCTTTGCTCTGATAATCTGTTAATCCTTTTTCTTTGCAGGAGGCAAAGAACTTCTCAACTATTCTTTGCATTGCATAGTGTGAACGCATCTTTCCGCTCATCGCTCTCCGCAAAAGATCTGCTTCCTCCAAACTTAATCCTGCAATGTGGTGAGCAACTTTAATCACATCTTCCTGGTAGATCATCACCCCGTAAGTTTCGCCGAGATAAATTTCCATTTCGGGCACAAGATATTTTCTGCGCGAAGGATCTTTGTGCCGTGCAATAAACTCCTGCATCATTCCGCTTTCTGCAACACCGGGACGAATAACAGAACTTGCCGCAGTAAGCATCTCAAAAGTTTCAACATCAAGTCTGCGAAGAAGTGAACGCATTCCCGGCGACTCGATATAAAAGCAGCCGATGGTTTTTCCCGTACGTATCAGTTCTTTCGTGGCAGGATCGTTAAAGAGCATATCAAAATCGTAAATATCAAAATTGATATTACCTGTGTGTTTTGGAATGGGCGGATAAAGCGTACGAATCTTGATCTCATCCCGCCATTCCGGCGGAACCTGGTAATTTAGTAAATCTTCTATTTTTGAGCTGTTTTCAAACATATTATAGTGGGCATTTGAGCACTATAATATATATTTTTTTAATTTAAATGCAAGGGCGAGTTTATTTTGGATTTATAAAACTGAGAATAAATCTAATTGAAAAATTATCGGAAGAGAATCATACTTTTATAATGAGTAAACTTATCGAAGCAAGTTGATATTGTAACTTCGCTCAATGAAACAATAATTATTGATATTGCATTTACATTTTAATTTTATTTAGTTTCCAGTGTGTTAAAAAATTATTTGGAGTGAAAATGCAGACGGATGATGTTCTTATGTGGGTTTGCCAGTATTGTGGTGAAGAAAATGAACTCTGGGCTGATTTAACTTTGTTGGAACAACAAGACATCATAGAAGATTGTGAATTATGCTGCAGACCAAACAGAGTAATCATCACTCACGACAAAGATGATGATGAACTGATTTATATAGATGCCCGTCTTACTGATGAATAGAAATATTATTACAGCTTTTCTACTTTCAAGCCATCTTTAATCCTGATTTCCCTCATATCCGCATCAGACCGGTGCGAGACCATTGAAAAAATCAGTGCAACATTAAGAGCAACCTACAAAACTAACAACACGATCAGTAATGTCATATTTACCTCAAATTAAATTAGAATTAAAAATCCCCCGATTTTATATTCTGATAATCTTAAGTAACACTTATAGTCTTTGATAACAATTTAATATGATGACCAATTTTACTCCGTTCTAATCCA
>DATDOL010000034.1:0-3393 GCA_035293265.1 Ignavibacteriaceae bacterium
GCTGATGCAAATAGTCTCAGGTCAAAGCAGGGACTGAGCTCTTTCGGCAAAGAAGTGATTTATGAAATGGAAAAGCTTGGGATAATTGTAGACGTTACCCATGCAACCTCAACTGCGATGGATGATATATTGAAAGTTTCAACCAGACCGCTTATTGCAACTCACATTTCATCAAAAACACTTGGGGACCACGCATACTCATTTCACGACGAACATATTCAGGAAATAGTGCACAGGGGTGGTATGATTGGCATTCCGTTCTATCCTTACGTTTTATCAAACTACATTAATGTAAAATCAGCTGAGGAATACGGCTCACTTCGGGAAGCGGTAAGAACAATTCGCCACGTAATTAAAATTAGTAATTCATCGAATAATGTTTGCATCGGAAGTGATTTTGGCGGGTTCATTCCGCGTCTCAGCGATATAAACTGTCTTTGCCAGGTAGAAATGCTAAGAGAACTTTTACTGGAAGAATTCGGTGATGAAAAAACAGTTGAAGATATACTTGCAAAGAATCTGATTGATTTTATAAAAAATAATTGGAAAATGAATGGTTGAGAAATTGAAATGCGGCTGATCTGTACAGTAATTATAATTCTGTTATTAAACACATTTTTCGACCAGACATTCGCCTGGGAAAAAGAAGAACATAAGATATTAGCTAATCTTGTGCTCGATTCAACTCTAACTTTTTGTAAAATAAATTTTACAGATTCTACAATTATTTTTCCCGGAAGGACAGAGGATATTACACTAAACAAAAAGTTATGGAACCAGCAGTCATTTGGAAACACTTCAGCTTTTTTTTCAGGTGATGATCTGTTGCAATCACATTGTCAATTAAAAGGAAATACTATTATGCAGCAGCTTTCTCCGCTGTCTGCTGAATATATTGATGAAGTTTGGAACAGGATTAAGGAAAAGCCCGATGGCATTCATACTGTCGAAGTTCCAGATGAAAATGTGGTTTACAATTATCTGCTTCATCATTTAATTGCCTTACGATTTGCAAATAGTTCCGCAACACAAGATGAGGACAACAAAGAAAATCTTCGTTATGCTTTCATTTATGAAGCTGCTGCAATTAGTTATTTGAGTGATGCATTCTCTTCAGGTCACCTGTTTTTATCAGTTTCAGATTTTCTTGCACCGATAAATCGTTTAAATATTCAAATCGCTCATGATAGTTATTGTGCAGAAGGGGCTTATGTAATAAACTCGCAAGGCGACTGCTGGCAAACTTTTGGCGATAAACTCTTACAATGGTATCCGGTGGCTTTCAACCACGTTTTTGAAGCTGCAGTAATCTCTTTACGTGAATTATTTCTTGTATACTTTACTTCGCTTGAGAATAATAAAATTCCTATCAAGCTATCTCATTGGGCAGATTCTATCAGTAGTGGAAAAACAATTAATGAATTAGTTGATAGTTGGTTGACCACATCCGGTGGTGAAAAATATTATTCAGAAATAAAAATGCCAGCTCTCCTTCGTATTCCAATGGCGGTTTCAGCTACCTGGGGTTTACGGACCGATCAAAAAGATAACTTTGGAATTTATAATCGCAAAAACTATCCGCAATTGAGTGAAAAAAATTTTCACGATCCTGACTTAGATGAAGTTGATCTCGAATATTTGTATTCAAAACATTCAATGCCAGGCTGGATGATTCCTGAATTTCTTCCAAACGATTCTTTACAAAACCTGATAAGATATAATCCTGAAATTGCATCTGTGCGATACATACAGAATAGAGACTTTCCTCCTTCATTTAAAGGATTTTTATTAATAGCAGGTGTTACATATGTCTTCATCAATGATAATAATGAGATGGGATCTTCGCTGGGACTTGGATGGGGATTTGCGGATAAGTCTCTTCTAATTTTTGTTAAGCCCACTATCTTTGTATCTGCAATGCGCTTACTTGGTGATAGCCAAGCCTGGATTTTATCCGCTAATATTGGAGTCGGAATCAATGAAACTATTTTTGGGATATTTAAACCGCATATTGAATTAGGATCAACCTGGGGATCTCAATCACCTTATGATGGATACGCCGGAAATTATGCCGTGGGATTGGATTCCGAAACTTTACCGCTTGGGTTTACTTACGCCGGGCTTACTTTTCGATTAAAGTACCAATTCATAATTTTTAATAAGACGCTGCATTCACCAGTGTTGGAGATTATTTTACATTGAGACAAATAAGATAATTTTGTTGAAATTATAAAATCCGGAAAATAGAATAGTTAATGGAATAAAGCTTCTAAAACTTATTCAGTTTTCCATCTTATATTTTTACACAAACTTGTTTGTGGTAAGGAGAGATTTATGCTGTATAGAAAATTCTTTATTGGGCTGATATTAGTTGGTAAAATAAACTTGAGACAAAGATTAATCATAATATCAATTTTGCTCGCATATTGTTTTCATTGCCAAATTATAGCCCAAGAAAATTCAAATCCATTTGATACTACCCGAATTGACTCGGTATTGTATGATCCATTCGGACCAGAACATGCACCGGATTATATTGGACAAGGTTCCGGCGGAGTTCTTACACCAAGTCCATACGATAACTTTATGCAAACCTATTTCACAAGAATGAACGCTGACTACTATGGTGTTCAATATATGCTGGACTCCCCATTCCAGCTTGCAATCGGAGCTAGCTGGTCAGCATACCAATCAAATGAATTCGGGTTTATGATTAAAGCACGAAGCTCGGGGATTAGAAAATCGAAATATGATCCGATCCGGGAGGAGGATGTTCCTTATTATCTTTTTTCATTTGAAGTATCTATTGACCGCACACTACGTGAAAATAAATCCCGGGCTTTCAAGTTCCGCGTTAACATTCTGACTGAATCGCTTGGCTTGCACATGTCTGGAGTAGGTTTGTTGATTTCGAAATGGAATCTCCTGATGTCATCGGATCGCCAGATGGATCGAAAACTGGAAGCCGAAGCCACCTGGGTTCAGATTGCTGGCGGTTATATAATGCCACTGTCACCAAACCAGGGCGGTGTTAATGTAGCAATATGCGGTGGAGTTGATCTGTTAGGATTGAAATATCAATCATACTATTCTGATCAGAGGAAATTTCTGGGTGCAAAGATTGGTACAATTGGTTGGTTAACCGGAGTGGGTTGGAATACCAGCGATCTTTTGAATCTAATGGCTTATGTCGGGGGTGACTGGTCATTTACAACCGGCGGATTGAAGATGTCAACCGGAAAGATAATACAAGCAGACATTGCACGAAACACTTTGCTTGCAGGGATTCAGGCAACCAGCCACTGGTTCAATTTTACTATTGGGATTCAAAAAGAATGGGAATCACTTGACTATCAAAAGACGGTGATATCAGAAAAGGGACTCAATTATTAC
>DATDOL010000035.1:0-2388 GCA_035293265.1 Ignavibacteriaceae bacterium
GATGCAAAAATGAATTTTGATGATAATGCTCTTTATCGTCATCCCGAAATTTTTGCTTACCGTGATCTTGATGAAGAAGATCCGCTTGAGATTGAAGCTTCTAAATTTAATCTTAATTATATAAAACTTGACGGCAATGTTGGCTGTATGGTTAACGGAGCCGGGCTCGCGATGGCAACAATGGATATTATAAAACTTGCTGGTGGTGAACCGGCAAACTTTTTGGATGTCGGCGGCGGTGCAAGCAAAGAAACAGTTTCAAATGGATTTAAGATAATTCTTTCCGATAAAAAAGTTAAAGCAATTCTTATAAATATTTTTGGCGGGATTGTCAGATGCGACAGAGTTGCTCAGGGAGTAATTGATGCAGCTAAAGAAATGCATGTTGCTGTTCCTATTGTGGTAAGATTGGAAGGAACAAATGCAAAAGAAGCCGGAATCTTACTAAAACAATCCGGCTTGAATTTTGAGGTCGCTGCTAATCTGAAGGATGCGGCTTTAAAAGTTACTGCGGTTTTGAAGAAGTAACGACAATTAAATTCCGATTATCAAAGCCGTGTTAACAGCGCGGTTTTTTTGTTAGAAAATATTTGTCTTTTATTCAAGTTGATCGGTTCTTGTTTTTAGTTTTATTTAGTAATACATTTTTTACGGTTATTTATTCATAAAAGGAAAAAGATGCCTGATTTTGACTCTGGCTTTGAAGGCGATGAACTGACGGATCTTCCCGACGAGGAAATTGAAAAAAGTATTCGTGAATGCAGGGAATTAATTGAAACCGGTTTAGTATTTGGTTCTCTCGAAAAGATTGAAGACGTCATCCAGCTATGTATCGAGAATGAATTCACCGAAGACGGTTTGTTTCTCATCAATGGATTACTGGAAATTTCACCATATAATTCAGAATACTGGGTGAAAAAGGGTGTTTTTTTAAATGCTATGTTCAAATTTGATGAAGCATTGGAATGTTATAATAAAGCCTTATCATTGAATCCTGGTGATCCTGATGTGTTAATAGACCGTTCTGTAGCGGAAGAAAACATGGGTTTATATCATCAGGCAGCAGAAACTTTAAAGCAGGCTCTTGATTCTGATCCGAATAATGAAGATGCTCTTTACAGCCTTGGAATACTTAATCAGAGACGGGAAGATTACGGAAAGGCAATTAATTATTTTAACCGTGTTCTTGAAATTGATCCGGCATACTCTGAAGCATATTATGAACTCGGTTATTGTTTCGAAAATTTAGAAAACTATGCAGATGCTTTGCAGTCATACGATAAGTTTTTAGATCTTGATCCATATAACCCGAATGGCTGGTATAACAGGGCGATTATACTTTCAAAAATGTTAAAAGATGAACTGGCACTCAATAGCTACGACCTGGCAATTTCATTAAAAGAGGATTTCGCAAGCGCCTGGTTCAACAAAGGAAATATACTTGCCGAGCTTGGAAGAATTCCTGAAGCATTGGAATGTTTCAAAAAAACTTTCAGTCTTGATAAGAATGATGAAGCAGCCTGCTACAATATCGGGAACCTCTATGAAGAATTAGGTGATCTGATTCACGCTGTAAAATTTTATACCGAAGCTTTAAAAATAAATGATGAATATTATGAATGTTACCTTGCCCGCGGTTACTGCTATGATGCTCTCGGTAAGTATAAACATGCTTTGAAGGATTTCAATAAAGCAATTTCGCTTTCACAAGACAATGCCGATGCGTGGTATGCCAAAGCAGATCTTGAGTATTCGCTCGGCAGGCTGAAACAATCAGTTCAAAGTTATCTTAATGCATTGAAGATTCATCCGGATAATTATAATATCTGGTTCACACTCGCAGAGACTTACCTTGAACTTGGTGACTGGCTGAATGCCTTAAATGCATTCGATCAATGTATCAGATTAAAAACAGACGATGCCAATGCTGTTTACGGTAAGGCAAAAGTGAATTTTATTTTAAGCAGAACAGAGGAAGCTATTGATTGCCTGAGGATGGCTTTCAAATTAGATCCCGGAATTCAAAATGAATTTGCAAAAGAATATCCTGAAATTAAATCTTCAAAACTATTTAAAAAGTTGCTGGGCGAAAACTGATCGATCCTTAACTGAATTAATTGAAATTACCGCAAACTCATAAATGACTAAAAACTCTTTCTTCGCTAATACCGAACTTATTGCATTAATTGGTCATCCCATAAAACATTCCTATTCTCCTTTTATTCAGAACGTGGCTTTTGAATTAAAAAAATTGGATTACATTTATCTGGGATTCGATGTGGTGCCGGATAACCTGAAATCAGTTTTACGCGGTGCAATCAGTCTTGGATTAAAGGGACTTAATGTGACGCTACCTCATAAAGAAAAAATAATTCCGTTCCTTGAAGT
>DATDOL010000036.1:0-2288 GCA_035293265.1 Ignavibacteriaceae bacterium
CCTCCGAAGAACTAAAATAGGCGATTTTAATGTTAATGAAGCAATCAATATTGAGGAATTCATTTCGAGGGCGGGAGTTGTTCCGGAATAACCCTAAGCAGCTTATTTTTAAGGAATTATGCGTGACTGATTTCTTTTATATTCTGTTAAAATATCATATATTTGCAACCTTTAGATTAAGTCAGACACAGAATGCAGATTTTTAATGATTTAATAGAGATCAGTAGGAATGAGAATAGTATAGTTACTCTCGGCACTTTTGATGGGATTCATTTAGGACATCGTCAAATAATAGAAGCAGTCGTTGAAAAAGCTAAATATTCATCGGGAAGAAGTTTTTTAATCACATTCGATCCTCATCCCCGGAAAATAGTCTCTTCTGATTATCGTTTACAATTGTTAAACACGCTGGCTGAGAAGATAGAAATTTTAACTTCGCTCGGAATTGAAAATTTGCTTATAGTTAATTTTACAAAAGAGTTTTCCCAGCAGTCTCCGGATGAATTTATTGTAAAGTACCTTGTCAATGGAATCGGGTTGAGAGAAGCTGTTATTGGTTATGATCATCATTTTGGAAAAGGACGGGGCGGAGATATTGAAAGTTTAAAGGAAATCGGCAGCAAAAATAAATTTGTTGTGACTGCTGTTCCAGGTTATAAAATTGGTGAAGAGGTTGTAAGCAGCACGAAGATAAGAAAGGCATTATTGGGTGGTGATATTTTGACGGCTAATAGAATGCTTGGCCGTCATTATTCTTTTACCGGGAAAGTTGTTCACGGTGATCATAGAGGCAGAGAACTTGGTTTTCCCACAGCTAATTTGAAAATTGCTGACGAAGATAAGCTGTTGCCGCAAATTGGAATTTATGCTGTTGAATGCCTGATCGATGAACAAAAATTTTACGGATTATTGAGTATTGGAAACAGGCCGACATTCCACGAAGCCGGAGAGGTAATTCCTGAAGTTTATATCTTCGACTTTGATAAAAAAATTTATGGCAAATCTGTTAAAGTTCATTTGGTGGAAAGAATCCGTAATGAACAGAAATTTTCCTCAGCCGAGGAACTGATTCAACAAATGAATAAAGACAAAGAAGTTGGACTAGAAATTTTAAGCAAGCTAATTAATTGATTCCGGTTGCTGCCTTAATGAGGGCAGATTTTCTGGGATTATATTGTATAAATAAATAAAGGTTGAAAAAATGACAAAAGAAGAAAAGCTCGATATAATTAAAAAGTACGGACAAAAAGAAAACGATTCGGGAAGATCAGAAGTGCAGATTGCACTTTTAACAAAAAGAATTAACGATCTCACAGATCATTTCGACAAACACAAAAAAGACCATCATTCAAGAAGAGGATTAATGATGATGGTTGGTAAAAGAAGACGCCTGCTGGATTATCTCGGAACAAAAGATATCGAGCGGTATAGATCAATAATCAAAGAATTGAACATAAGGAAATAAGGTAATATAAATGTTAGTAAAAAAAGAAATTGAAATAGGTGGGAAGATATTTTCGATAGAGACTGGAAGATTTGCAAAACAAGCAAATGGTTCTGTTATGGTTCGCTATGGAGATACAATGGTTCTTGTTACTGCTGTTGCATCTGAACAAGCGGTTGAAGATCAGGATTTTTTCCCGCTTCAGGTCGAGTATAGAGAAAAAACTTCTGCGGCAGGAAAGTTTCCCGGTGGATTTATTAAAAGAGAAGGAAGACCTACCGAAAAGGAAATCCTAAGCTCGCGATTGATCGATAGACCAATTCGACCGCTCTTCCCGGCAGACTTTAAAAATGAAACCCAGGTGATAGCATTCGTGCTTTCATATGATGGACAAAATGATGCGGATGTGCTTAGTGCAACTGCAGCATCGGCTGCATTAACAGTTTCAAATATTCCATTTGATGGACCAATTGCTGAAGTAAGAGTTGGAAGAATCGAAGGAAATTTTATTGTAAACCCGACTCATGAAGAATTAATTAAAAGCGATATGGAACTGGTTGTTGCCGGAACGCACGACTCGATCATGATGGTTGAAGGTGAATCTAAAGAAATATCAGAGCAGGATCTTCTTAACGCATTAAAGTTTGCGCATCAGGAAATAAAAAAGCTTGTTCAGCTGCAAGTTGAACTGAGGAACGAAACCGGTAAATCAAAATGGGAGATAAAAGCTAAAGAAATTGACTCGTCACTTTTAAAAGATGTTAAAACTCTTGCAGAATCCAAACTTAAAGCAATAGTTTACTCTGTTCTTAAGAAAGATGATAGATCAGCGAAAAACAATGAA
>DATDOL010000037.1:0-7279 GCA_035293265.1 Ignavibacteriaceae bacterium
CAGCTTCTGCTTTTTACAAAAGAATGTTATATGCATCCAAACGGTCAGCTTCCTGCTTATGAATGGGATTTCAGTGATGTCAATCCTCCCGTTCATGCCTGGGCAACGTGGAGAGTTTATAAGATTGATGAAAAATACAGCGGCAAAGGTGATATTGATTTTCTTGAGAGAGTATTTCATAAACTTCTTCTGAATTTTACCTGGTGGGTTAATAAAAAAGATAAAGAGGGACACAACATTTTTCAGGGCGGATTTCTCGGAATGGATAACATCGGAGTTTTCGACAGAAGCACCGAGTTGCCTGACGGAGGACATATCGACCAGGCGGACGGAACAAGCTGGGTTGCAATGTACTGTTTAAATCTAATGCGGATTGCTATTGAGCTTTCTCAAACAAAACCTCTTTACCAGGATCTTGCTGCAAAATTTTTTGAACACTTTCTTTATATCGCAGAAGCAATGACAAATATGGGTGGAAAAGGAATTGGTCTCTGGGATAATGATGATGAATTTTATTACGATGTACTCCATACAGAATCTGGGAAGAGTCTTCAGCTTAAACTTCGTTCTATGGTTGGATTGATTCCTTTGTTTGCTGTTGAAGTTCTTGATCCGGAAATAATGAAGCACGTGCCCGAGTTTGAAAAAAGGCTGAACTGGTTTCTTGATAATAAACCTGAACTTGCAAACCTTGTTTCCCGTTGGTGCGAAGTCGGAGTCGGTGAAAGAAATCTTCTTTCCCTGCTAAGAGGTCATAGGATGAAAAAACTTTTGCAAAGAATGCTTGATGAGACAGAATTTCTCTCTGACTACGGTATCAGGTCTCTTTCAAAAGTTTATGAAAAATCACCTTACGTTATTCATGCAAACGGTTCTGAATTTAAGATGAATTATACTCCTGCGGAATCCGATACCAGTTTGTTCGGAGGAAATTCTAACTGGCGTGGACCGACCTGGTTTCCCGTAAACTTTCTGATCATTGAATCTTTACAAAGATTTCATCACTACTATGGCGATGAATTTAAGATAGAGTATCCTTCCGGTTCGAATAATTTTATTACTTTAAATGAAGCTGCAGGGCTGCTGACAAAAAGATTGAAATCTATTTTTCTTCGCAACGAAAAAGGTAAAAGACCAGTCTTCGGGAATAATAAAAAATTCCAGGAAGATCCTCACTTTAAAGATTACCTTATGTTCTATGAATATTTTCATGGTGATACCGGATGTGGTTTAGGTGCCAGCCATCAAACCGGATGGACAGGTTTAATTGCAAAACTTTTACAGCCGAGAGTGGAGAAATAAAGAGAGTTGATTTTCCATCTACAGGAAAATCAGGATTGAGAATTCATTTTACCACGTTGTTTGATCGCAAGGAATCCTTTGATAGCTGAAATAACAGTAAGAACTAAAAGAACAGGATAAATAATTAAAAGATCAATTCGGATATTGCACTCACCGCTGCAAAGAATGCGAAAGTACATACCATATTCGTAAACTGTATAGGCCAGCCAGATTATTGCAGTGATCAAAGTCAGCCGCACTTTTGAAACCCGGTAAAGAGCCAAAAACATTACTGCCGGTACCAACCCAAGCCACGGAAAAGCGATCATTATTCCAAGCATATTAAATTTGTTTACCTGAATTTTTTTTGCGGTTTCAATTAATTAGTATCGGGATTTAGTTATTTAACTCCGGAAACGGATGACTTTAAAATTTTCAATAACCAGAAATAAAGAACAGGCATCAGGACCAATTCAACAAGGAGTGAACCGATAATATCCGGGCCAAAGATAATGTCGAAACGCATCATAGTAAACCTTGCCAAACCGCCAATGACAATTAAAGCAAAAACTAAATTTAAAGTTGTGTGATATTTAGACAGATTGGTGGATGCAAGTATTAGAAAAAGTCGATGCTAAAATAAAGTCCGCCGAAATATCTGATGTGACTATCGCGCATCAGGAAAACAGTTTCATTTGTGACTTCAAAAAATTCTGTTTGTCCCTGCAAACCTAAAGTTACAATCCCGCCAAATCCAACATTTATCCCGACAAAAATATTTAATGCACCTAAAACGATAAGCACTGTGCGAAAAGCTTTTGAACTGATGGTTGACATAATTTCTTTGTTAATAGATGTAAAAATATTTTTTGATTTACAAATAGTTTATTAACTAAAACTAATCCACCTCAATCTCCATCTTCAGCACTTCCTGGTTGAGAAGGAATTTGGCTTTCTCCCATCTTGGCGGACCAAACCATCCGCTTGCATCATTTGAGTATCCGTAGTTTTCAGAAGGAATGCCGAGAAAGTCTGTATCGAGTTCTGTGTTCCGGTTTTCGTCGTGCAAAACTTTTATTGCATACCAGCCGTAGGGAAGGGAATCAAGTATAACTTCAACAGTATCGTTTATAATGGGAAGAACCAGCCCGATAAAAACAGTGTCTTCTCTTTCGTAAATTTCTTCGGAATTATTTAAAGCAAAACGGCAGTCACCTTCATTGTTTTCAAAACCAACAATTGTGACCATTATTCTTCCTAATTGTGTGCTGTCAGTTTGGTTTGGTTGTGAGAATAGTTTTGGAGATAAAAAAATAAAAGCAATCAATACAAGTAAAATCAATATATAGTACTTCATAAGTTGGTGATCATACTGTCACGGACTCGATTTCTCTCTGCATACTCTACGTTTGTCAACCTGAACTCGTTTCAGGTTCTCATTATCGTTTAAATTTAAGAGATAAGATTCCGAAACAAGTTCGGAATGACAGTTCTCAGACAAACTCGTGGTCCTTGAAGGCTGAACAAGTTTATTCCACATACTTTTTGAAAATAACCGAAGTGTTATGCCCGCCAAAACCAAACGCATTACTCATTCCGTAATTAACAGTTCTCTTCTGTGCATTATTGAATGTGTAGTTGAGATCGCATTCCGGATCGGGAGTTGTAAAATTTATTGTCGGGGAAACAATATCATTTTTAATTGCAAATATTGTTGCGATAGCTTCTACTGCACCTGCAGCACCGAGCAAGTGTCCCGTCATACTTTTACTCGATGATAAATTCATTTTATATGCATGATCACCGAAGACCTGTTTTATTGCTTTGGTTTCACCGATGTCGCCAAGCGGTGTTGAAGTGCCGTGCATATTTATGTAATCAATTTCTTCCGGTTTGATCCCGGCACTTTCAATTGCGTATTTCATTGCCAGTATTGCACCGATGCCATCAGGATGAGGAGCAGTAATGTGATAAGCATCTGCAGAGAGTCCTTGTCCGACCACTTCTGCATAAATTTTTGCACCGCGGTTTTTTGCGTGTTCATATTCTTCAAATACAAGTGCAGCGCTTCCTTCACCCATAACAAAGCCATCTCTCGTTGCATCAAACGGGCGGCTTGCAGTTGCAGGACTTTCATTTCTTGTTGAAAGCGCACGAGCTGCATTAAACCCGCCAACACTAATTTCATTTATCGCAGCTTCGCTTCCGCCTGTTATCATCAAATCAACAAAACCATGTTGAATAAGCTTGAAGCAGTCAATCATATTGTTGTTTGCTGTTGCACAAGCTGAAACTATACAGTAGTTCGGTCCTCTGAATCCATATTGAATCGAGATATGTCCAGGCACAATATCAGGAATGATCATCGGGATAAAAAACGGGGATATTTTTTGCGGACCTTCGGTATGATTTAAAACCGACTGCTCGTAAAAAGTTTTTATTCCACCCATTCCGCTTCCGAAAATCACACCAGTTCTTTCTTTTTCTTCCACACTCATACTTTCAGGTTTAAGATTACTGTCAGCTATAGCCTGGTAAACAGCAGAAAGAGCATATTGCGCGAACGGGTCAAGTCTTCGCACGGATTTTTTATCAATGTAGTTTAAGGGATCGAAACCCTTAACTTCGCAGGCAAAATTTGTATCGAGTCGTGAATGATCGAAGCGGGTTATTTCCGCACAACCACTTACACCGTTCACAAGTGCTTTCCAATAATCATCAACTGTTAATCCCAGTGGTGTAATTGCACCAAGCCCAGTAATAACGACTCTTCTTTTATTTTCAGACATAAATTCCTTAATAATTTAGTTCAATAAGTGTTTCGAATATAACATTAATGAGTGATATTACTCAAATAAATTGAATGTCACGGTTAATGGTTTTTCTCAAGGTCAGAGCCAGGGATTTGTTCTTTTAATTTTCTTTTTTTGAAGATTGCTGCTTCCAGCTTTAATGCTGCAATCGAAAAAATGTAACCGAAGAACACACCGATAATTGCTCCGCCGAGAATATCTGAGGGGTAATGAAGTCCAAGATAAACTCTTGATAATGAAATTAATGAAGCAGTTATGAAAAATGCCCATTTGTAATTTGGATAAAACCTTGTCACAAACACCGCAACTGCAAAATTGTTCAATGCATGGTTTGATGGAAATGAAAAAGTTCCTGTGCATCCGACCGGCAAAATAACATCAGTCAGTACATCGCAAGGTCTTAATCTTCCGAAGAATTCTTTCAACAACCTGTAACCCGTCTGATCGCTGAAGATCACTAAAAGAATTAAACCGGCAACAACAATTCTTCCTCTTATACCTCCTTTAACAACAGCTATTCCGGCAAGGATTAAATAAGCTATATACCAGTTGGTAACATTGGTAATAATCGAAAAGAATTTATCAAGAAATCCGGTAGAAATGGTATGATTAAGGAAGTAAAATATTACTAAATCAATTGAATAGAATATATCCATATTGGCACTAAAAATGACGGTTTATTTTGATACATGTAATTAGAAAAAATTGCGAATACATCAAATAAACTAAAAATTTTTGGCATTACAAATAATAAATTCGGGTCGTCAATTGAGCTCAGTGATCAGCAGTACCCTTGTAGATTTTATTTTGGATAATAAAATACCGTTTTCTCATAAGAAATACGAAGTAATAAAACAGGAAACAAATTCCCTTGTAGTAGTGCCATTGAAAATCATCTCACTACTTGTGATTATCTTCGGGCTTCTTGCAATGGTATTTGAGATCAGGAACTTTCCTGCTCTTTCCATTGATATTTATTTTATCCGATTAGGTGCTGTTTTAGTTTCACTAACTGTTTTAAGTATAATAACAACAAATCCCCGGTTGAATAATCCCGGTCTGCTTGTTCACATGCTGCTCCTAACAATCATTACCTCCTCAGGAATGATGATCAAATTATTGCCGCAGTCTCTTCTCGTTAATTCCAGTATAGTCGGACTGATGATTTTTACTGCTTCGTTATTCTTAAGCTGGGAAGTAAAGAACCAGATTATAGTTGCTATCTATTATAATTTTGTTTTTGCTGCTGCAATACTTCTTAGTGACCGTGCTATTTATTTCCTGCCAAATATGATCGAATCTGTAGCGTTTGTACTTTTTCTCAGCATGGTTTCAATTATTGCGTGCGCAATTAATTTCAGAACGCGGATTGCTTTAGCTGAAAGAAATTTTGAAGTTGAAATGTCCGAACTAAAATTCAGATCGATTATTGATAACTCTGCTGAAGGAATTTTCCAATCTACTGCTGAAGGAAAATGGCTGACCATCAATAAAGCTTTTGCAAATATTTTAGGATATAAAAATATTGATGAGTTGCTTGAAATTGATGTGAATGAAATTTATGCTGATGCTGATGCAAGAGAAAAGCTGCTGACTGATCTGAAAAAACACCGCCAGGTCAGGGATTATAGGATCAGGTTGAGGAAAAAAAATAATGAGATTGCAGTTGTCCGGCTTAATGACAGAATAGTGGCTGATGAACTTGGAAGAGAATTTTTCGAGGGTAATATTTATGATATAACCGACCAGGTGAAGGCAGAAGAGGACAGGTCAAAGGCTGAAGCAGAATTAAAAATTGAAAAGGAAAAATCCGAGAAACTGGCTCATGATGCTGTGAATCTAACGAGCATGAAAAGCAGATTTTTAGCAAATATGAGTCATGAAATCAGAACGCCGATGAACGGAATTCTTGGATTCCTGACTCTTATAGAAGCCGGTTCCTATTCAGATGAAGCTGAATTAAAAAGCTTTTCGTCAAGTGCTAGGCAATCAGCAGAATCATTGTTAGAAATTATTAATTCTGTCCTCGATCTTTCTAAAATTGAAGCCGGAAAAATAAAAATTGAACAATCCGTTTTCGATTTCAGGAATGTTATCCACCAGTCAATTGCTGTTGTCGCAACCAAGGCATCCGAGAAGAAAATTCAGATCGTAAAGGATATCCCTGATAATGTTGATACTTTACTGGTTGGTGACCAAACAAAAATAAGACAGATATTTATTAATCTGCTTGGAAATGCTGTTAAGTTTACTGCTCATGGCGAAATAAAAGTTTCAGTCAGATCAGAAAAAATTAATACAGATGAGGTCAAAATATTTGCATCGGTGAGTGATTCCGGAAGAGGCATACCGGCGGAAAAAATAAATTCGTTGTTCAAACCATTTTCACAGATCGACGGCAGTGATGTTAAAGAGTTAAGCGGAACCGGTTTAGGGCTGGTAATTTGTAAAGAATATGTTACTTTGATGGGTGGAGAGATCAGTGTCAGCAGTAAGGAAGGGAAGGGAAGCAGATTCGATTTCAATATTATTTTAAGAAAGCAAATATCAGAGGATCTGGAGAGATCAATAGTAGAATCTCTTGTTGCTGATGAAGAAGAACACCACTCTGCTTTCAATTATCCGTCTGATGAAACAACCCAGCCACCAAGAGAGAGAAATTCGTTTAATATTTTACTGGCTGAAGATAATATGATCAATCAGAAAGTGTCGTTGAAAATATTAACTATTGCAGGTTACAATGCAGTTGCAGTCAGCAATGGATTGGAAGCAGTTGATGAAGTGAAAAAAAATAATTACGATCTGATATTGATGGATATACAAATGCCTGAGGTAGATGGCTTCACAGCTACGAACCGGATTCGAGCACTTGGAGAAAACAAAAAAGATATTCCGATTGTTGCACTTACTGCTCACGCTTTGATGGGTGACAGGGAGAAATGTTTAAAAGCAGGTATGAATGATTATATCTCAAAACCTATCATTGCCCAGGATTTGATAAATAAAATAGATGAACTATTAAAAATAAATTCAAAAAAGAGTGAACCTGCAAATGGAAAACCGAAAGTGGATAATGCAGTATTCGAATTCCATAGATTGAAAAAAGTTAGTATGGGCGATTACAATTTCGAACGAGATTTACTTTCGTCTTACATTGACGATGTCGAACAGAAATTTGAAAAATT
>DATDOL010000038.1:0-11347 GCA_035293265.1 Ignavibacteriaceae bacterium
TTTTTTTCTTCAATAAGGTCATCAGCTTTTTCCGGACCCCAGGTTCCTGCAGGATAGCCATAGATAGGAATTGCAGAATCATTTTTCCATGCCTTGAGAACAGGATCTAAAAATTTCCAGACAGCCATCACTGCATCACCACGGGCAAATAATGTTGAATCACCATTCATGCTGTCAAGGAGTAATCTTTCGTAAGCGGTTGGAATTCTTTGATGCGATAATTCAGAATAATGAAAATCCATATTAACAGTCTGCACCTCGAATCCTGTTCCAGGAGTTTTCATGCCAAACTTCAGTAAAATTCCTTCATCGGGCTGTATCCTTATAACAAGCTGATTGCAGGCATTATCACCACGTTCCTGTGAGAATAAATAATGAGGTGTTGGTTTAAAATGAATTACGGCTTCTGTCACACGGGTTGGTAATCGTTTACCGGTTCTTATGTAAAACGGAACTCCTCCCCATCTCCAGTTATCAATATAAAATTTTAGTGCTGCATAAGTTTCAGTTTTTGAATTCGGATCAACACCATGTTCTTCGCGGTATCCTTTTACCTTTTCACCTTTGATAGTTGACGAAAGATACTGTCCGCGGATTGCAGTTTGATCAACGTACTTTTCATTTATTGGCCTGAGTGAATTAAAAACTTTTACTGTTTCATTCCTCACAGAATCAGGATAAATCGATGCCGGAGGTTCCATTGCCATTAAGCCAACCAATTGCAAAAGATGATTCTGAACCATATCACGTAAGGCTCCTGAGCCTTCATAGTAACCGCCGCGTTTTTCAACTCCAATATCTTCAGCAGAAGTAATTTCTATATGATGAACGTAATTCCTGTTCCAGAGCGGTTCAAAAATTCCGTTCGAGAATCTCGTTACCAAAACATTCTGAACTGTTTCTTTCCCGAGATAATGATCGATCCTGTAAATCTGTTCTTCAGACCAGTCTTTTTGCAAGGATGAATTAAGTATTTCAGCACTTTCAAGATCATAGCCGAATGGTTTTTCAATGATTACTCTTTTCCATCCGTCATCTTCTTTATTAAAATTATTTTTTGCAAGATTTTCAGGAATGATTCCGTAAAGATCCGGTGGTGTTGATAGATAGAATATTGTATTACCACGTATATTAAATTTCTTATGTACTTCAGAAATTTTAGCAATTAAGTTTTTATATGAAGCAGCATTTTTCGCATCAACACTCTGATAAAATATTTTTTTGAGGAATTTATCGACTTTATTGTTTTCACCATTTTCACAATACTTTTTAATTCCATCTTTCATAGATGATCTGAAATCTTCATCGCTCATTCCGGTCCGGCTTACTCCAATGACCGCAAATTTTTCCGGCAATAAATTTTGGACTTCCAGCGCGTAAAGAGCTGGAAGCAGTTTACGTTTTGTTAAATCTCCTGACGCGCCGAAGATGACAAGTATATGGTTTTGCGGTTTGTTCAATTCAATCTCATTCTTTACTTTTAACTGCGTGACCGCCAAACTGATTCCTGAGTGCAGCTAATAATTTCATAGCAAATGATTCATCCTGTCGGGACTGAAATCTTGTATAAAGAGATGAAGTTATAACATGAGCAGGTACATCAAGTTCAATCGCTGTCTGAATGGTCCATCTTCCTTCTCCGCTGTCCTGAACAAAACCTTTTATTTTTTCGAGCATCGGATCTTCCGATAACGCGAGATGTGCCAGTTCAAGCAGCCAGGACCGAACAACGCTTCCATACTGCCAGACTTTTGAAACTTTTGTAAGATCAATATTGAACTGTGACTTTTTCATAATCTCAAATCCTTCAGCATAGGCCTGCATCATTCCATATTCAATTCCATTGTGAACCATTTTAACAAAATGTCCGGCTCCAGATTCTCCGCAATATAAGAAACCGTTTTCGGGTGCAAGTGTTTTAAAGATTGGTTCACAAAAATCTGCTGCCTGTTTATTTCCGCCATACATAAGACAGTAACCTTCCTTTAATCCCCAAATGCCTCCGCTCGTTCCGCAATCGATGTAGTGAATTCCTTTCTCTGCAGCTTTTTTATTTCGCACCTGGGTTTCCTTCCAATATGAATTTCCACCATCAATAATTATATCATCTTTCTTAAGCAAACTAAGAAGCAGGTCCAGGTTATCATCAACGGGTTTGCCTGATGGAACCATCATCCAAACAATTTTTTTGCCGGAAAGATTACTCACTAATTCTTCAATCGAAGATGCGGCAATTGCTCCCTTCTCTTTTATTTCCTGAACGGTTTTTCCTGATCTTGTCCAGGCAACTACCTGGTGACCATCATTTAATATTCTTTGAACCATATTGAAACCCATTTTGCCAAGGCCAATAAATCCTAATTTCATTTGATATCTCCGGGATGAATAATTTAATAATAGACTTTTATTGAAAGATAAAAGTTAAATAAAATTAAAGAGTAATAATTTTGTAAGCAATTTAATACATATTCAGTATTTGTTAGTTAAATTACACCCGGAAATGAGACATATAAATTTTAAAATTCTTGTACTGTTTCTTGTTTGGGTGATGCTGGCAGTGCTAACAGGGTTCTTTGATCTGGAAATTTCAAGATCTTTGGTGAATAAAAACTCTTCCTGGGCAAAATTTTTACAGGATTATGGAATGATTCCAGGGATAATAGTCCTGCTTTTCGGAATCTATGCTTACTATTCTTACCTAGTCACAAACAATTCAAAAATGCGGTTATTGAAGAAAGTATTCTTCTTCATCGCAGCAAATCTATTAATTCTTTACATGCTCGATGTGCTTATAACAAATTTTACATTGAGTGAGCAGTCAGGAGCCAATTATTATTTTTTAATCTCCGGAGTATCTGTTATTCTGAACTCAATCATTATCGTCATACTCGAAATTAAAAAAATCAAGTTATCAGACACTTCAATTAATTTTTCAAAGATTACTATTGCTCTCGGTTTATGGGGATATATAATTTGTATCCAACTCGTAAAAACACTCTGGGGACGTGTTAGGTTCAGGGAACTTGATGATTTATTTTCTAATTTCACGCCGTGGTTTTTACCGCAGGGCTTAACGGGTTATGATTCATTTCCATCCGGTCATGCAGCTATGGGATGGATAATTCTTCCGCTGATGATTTTAATGAACAATAAAAATCGTTGGCTGAAATATTCAGTTTTTTGTCTGATTTGCTGTTGGGCAATTGCTGTTGCATTGAGCAGAGTTATTATCGGTGCACATTATGCTTCAGATGTTTTGTTCGGATCATTTTTTATAATTGCAACATTTTATTTTTTGACAAACACAACCAACCGTAAGAATTCCAGCTAATAAAATAATCAACACCGTATAATTTTTATTTCTGTTTTTTTGCAATCAGATTAAGCGCACTTCCTGCTTTGAACCATTCAATCTGGGCATTATTCATAGTATGATTTAACATTAACTCAGTCCTACTTCCGTCTTTATGCTTAACAATCATTTTAATTTGTTTCTCGGGTGCAATTTTGGAAATTAATAAATCAACTTTATCGCCCTCTCTAATTTTATCAAAATCTTTTGGGTCAGCAAAAGTTAAAGGAAGCATTCCCTGTTTCTTAAGATTAGTTTCATGGATTCGTGCAAAACTTTTTACGATGATAGCTCTTCCATTTAAAAATCTTGGTTCCATCGCAGCGTGTTCACGTGAAGAACCTTCCCCGTAATTTTCGTCACCAATTACAACCCAGCTAATTCCCTTTGCTTTGTACTCGCGTGCAATTTCCGGAACATATTTCGTTTCACCGGTAAATATATTTTTTACTTTTCCTGTTTCTCCGGTGAAAGCATTTGTTGCGCCGATAAACATATTGTTCGAAATATTATCGAGGTGTCCTCTGAATCGTAACCATGGTCCTGCCATTGAGATATGGTCTGTTGTGCATTTACCCGCAGCTTTTAAAAGCACAGGAAGATCGAGTAAATCTTTACCATCCCATGGAGAAAATGGTTTAAGCAGCTGCAGTCTTTCACTATCTGATTTTATAATCACTTCAATACCTGAACCGTCTTTTGCCGGTGCAATGAAGCCGCTGCTGCCTTCATCAAAACCCTTCGGAGGAAGTTCCTGACCAACAGGTGCATTCAATTTCACCTTTTCACCTTTATCGTTAATAAGTTCATCTGTTAACGGATTAAATGAAAGACTTCCTGCAATTGCAAGAGCAGTTGTTAATTCAGGAGAGGCAACAAATGCCAGAGTTTCAGGATTACCGTCATTTCTTTTAGCAAAATTCCTGTTGAAAGATGTTACGATTGTATTCTTTTCACCGGTTTTGATATCCATTCTTTTCCACATACCTATGCATGGTCCGCAAGCGTTGGCAAGTATCAATCCGCCTATATCTGTCAAATCCTTGAGATGTCCGTCACGTTCAACTGTTGCTCTTACCTGTTCGGAACCAGGTGTAATGGTAAACTGCGATTTTGTTTTTAAACCTTTTGCTTTTGCCTGTCTTGCAATGCTTGCTGAACGGTCGATATCTTCATAACTTGAATTTGTACAGCTTCCAATTAATGCAACACTGATTTTATCAGGATAATTATTTTCTTTAATGGCTTTTTTCATTTGAGAAACCGGCCATGCTTTATCAGGTGTAAATGGACCGTTCAAATGTGGTTCAAGTTTGTCGAGATTTATTTCAATTACCTGGTCAAAATATTTTTCAGGTGAAGCAAGAACTTCTTTGTCAGCTTTAAGTTCATCGGATAATTTATCAGCTAAAGCTGCGGCATCAGCCCGGTCGGTTATTTTGAGATAAGAAAACATTTTCTCATCGAATGGAAATACTGAAGTTGTTGCACCAATCTCTGCACCCATATTGCAAATTGTTCCCTTACCGGTACAAGAAATAGTTGAAGCTCCATCACCAAAATACTCAACGATTGCACCAGTTCCACCTCTCACTGTTAGGATACCTGCAAGTTTAAGAATGACATCTTTTGCTGAAGTCCAGCCATTCATTCTTCCTGTTAATTTTACTCCGATTATTTTCGGCCATTTTAATTCCCACGGCATTCCAGCCATAACATCAACTGCGTCAGCACCGCCAACACCAATTGCAATCATTCCTAATCCTCCGGCATTCGGAGTGTGAGAGTCAGTGCCAATCATCATCCCACCGGGAAAAGCATAATTTTCTAACACCACCTGGTGAATTATTCCAGCACCTGGTTTCCAGAAGCCAATTCCATACTTTAGTGAAATGCTTTCAAGAAAATCAAATACTTCCTTGTTTTCTTCATTTGCCCGAAGCAGATCATCCTTAGCACCAATTTGCGCCTGGATTAAATGATCACAATGGACTGTGGTTGGCACAGCAGTAGTTTTCCTTCCGGCAGACATGAATTGAAGTAGTGCCATTTGAGCTGTTGCATCCTGCATAGCAACTCGATCCGGATCAAGCTCTGCGTAATTTTTTCCACGTTCATACTCCTTAATTGCCTTTTCCCAAAGGTGAGCATAAAGCACTTTCTCCGCATATGTCATTGGACGGTGTAAAACTTTCCTGATAGTACTAAGATTTTCAGCGTAGGATTTGTAGAATTTTTTTATCATATCTATGTTTGCGGTCATTTTTCCACCTAATTCGTAAAAATTATTAATTATTAACTAATCGAAAATAACAAAAAGCGAAGACTATTTCTGTAACCTGCATAACACGGCTAATGATGGCATGATTTTTAATGGTAGTATTATAGTTTTTATGACAAATTATTCATTAATTTCTAATTAAAATATTCTTAAAAAGCGGAATCAAATTGGAAAGCAGTCCGATACTTATAGTTGATGATGAACCTTCTTACCTGGAACTGATCAAAAGTGTGCTTGCTGAGGAAGGTTATACAAATATAATTACAGAACAGAATCCACTTAAGGTTCTACCCTTGCTCGAACGCACAGATATAGACCTGATATTACTAGATATATTTATGCCTGAAATGAACGGTCTTGATCTGCTGGAAAAGGTTTATGCCGAGTATCCTTCTATTCCAGTTATAGTGATAACTGCAGTCAATGAAGTTCAGATTGCATTGAGAGCCGTTAAGCTTGGTGCATACGAATTTATTACTAAACCTCCGGATACAGACAGATTGTTTCTAACTATCCGCAGAGCTCTCGCAAAAAAATTATTGGAGACCGAACGTGATTCTTTAAGGAAAACATTCATTGAAACGAAACCGGAGAGAAGAGACTTTTCCGAAATTCTAACTGATTCACCTGTTATGCATAAAGTTTTCGAACTGGTAGAAATTTTTGCTCCGACAAATGAAATAGTTTTGATTGCCGGTGAAACAGGAACCGGAAAAGATCTTATTGCCAGAAAAATTCATGAACTATCACCAAGAAGAAAAAATTCTTTTGTTGCTGTTAATCTCTCTTCCATATCTTCAAGCTTATTTGAAAGTGAATTATTCGGATATAAAAAAGGTACCTTTACGGGTGCTAATGAAGACAAAGCGGGGTATTTTGAATCAGCGAACGGAGGAACAATATTTCTTGATGAAATCGGTGAGCTGCCACTTCCACTCCAGGGTAAATTGTTACGAACCATCCAGTACAATGAGATTTACAAAATCGGAGATCCAAAACCAATTAATCTCGATATCAGAATAATTTCTGCGACTAATAAAAACCTTCTTGATGCGGTTCATAAAAAAGAATTCAGAGCGGATCTTTATTACAGGCTGAACAGAGGTTATATTTATCTGCCTCCTCTTCGTCAGCGTGATGATGATGTTGTTTTACTTGCTGAACATTTTTTAGAGTTAGGGAATAGAACTTATAACCGGAACGTACTCGGATTTTCGGATAAAGTGATTAGCATGTTAAAGCATTATGAGTTCCCGGGAAATATTCGTGAACTGGAGAATATAATTATTAATGCAGTAGCTAAAACAAACAACCAGGAATTCATCGAATCGATTGATCTTCCTCCCGATTATGTAAAGAAAGCTGAAAAAAAATCTTCCGATTTAAAAGTCGCTGCACTTGATGAAGCAATTGAAGAACATATACTGAGTGTCATGAAATCGGTTGGGAATAGTATTCAAAGGGCTGCACCTATTCTTGGCGTCAGTGAGCGAACATTACAGAGAAGATTGAAGGCGATTAGAGAAAAAAACAAAACTTCACCCGGCACCTGACATAGCCTTCGGCTACTTTTTAATGTTTGAATTTTCTCTATAAATTTCGCTACTTTCGAATTACATTTATCTTAATCACCTCAAATACCTTTAATGTCGTCCTAACCGACAATGTCGTCTGTCTCAAAAACTCAATATGGTAATGGTCTTGATTTTAATCGATAAATGCAATTTTTAAACCTGAAAAATTCCTGCACCATATTTGCGCTTGTTACTACAATTAAATAACTGCTATTTAAATAAAAATTTAAATGAGTTAGAATATATGAACACAGGTCAATCACTTCTAAGTATCGTTGCTTTGTTGCTGCTTTCGCTGACTGTATTACGGGTAAATAATGGTATTCTAACTTCGGATTCTGTGATGATGAATTCAAAGTTCGGAGTGCTGGCTACTTCATTAGCAACATCATTGATTGAGAAAGCAAGTAAAAAAGCATTCGATGCAAATTCCGCCGAAGATGCTGTATCAAATCTTACTCAATTAACTCCACCGAATGGATTGGGTCCGGCTAGTGGAGAAACTCCCCCGGATGACTGCAATGACTTTGATGATTTCAATGGATACACCGAGCATGTTGCAAATTTGCCTTCAGCAGAATTCGATATGAGCTGTGAAGTTAAATATGTAAATCCAAATAATTTAGATGGAGTTTCGACGACAGCAACCTGGCATAAAAGGATGACTGTTACAGTGACAAGCCCATCATCACCCGATACAATCAGGCTCTCAACAGTTTATAGTTACTGGTATTTCAGATAGGAGGTAATATGGGATTCAGCACAATGTTAGATATTATGGGTTCGATTATAATCGGCGGTATTCTTATGATGATAACCTGGCGATTAAGTGATGCTGCAACAGCAAAAACTTACAACAACAGCGGCGAACTTTCTTTACAACAAAATCTTGCCACTGTTGCTCAGATTTTAGAACACGATTTCAGAAAAATAGGATATTGTTCTGATTGGACAAAGTTTCCTGATCCTTCAAAAGCAATTATTTATGCTGACACTTCTGAAATAATATACGTTACAGACCTCGATCTTGATGCAGATATGGATTCAATACGATATTATTTAGGGCCGACTTCAGAACTTTACGGAACACCAAATCCTCGCGACAGGGTATTGTACAGAGTTATAAACCAAGAAACTCCAAAACCTTCTAATCTTGGTGTAACTGCATTTAAACTTGCGTACTTTGATGCATCAGGAGACGAGATACCAACTCCGGTTACTGTTCCCGGTCTTATTGCAAGTCTGGAAATAAACGTGGCGGTAGAGACCGTTGCAGCATACGATACTGCATACTCGAGTGCATTCTGGAGACAGATTAGATTAGTGGCAAGAAATTTAAGAAACAGATAAAGGAAAATTTATGAGCGGAAAAGCAACATTATTACTCATCGTTGGATTCAGTTTAATTTTTCTTGTTGTATCAAAAAACTTTGGCGATGTATCGAACAGGGCTGTAGATAATTTTGTTAATTATTATTCCGAAACGGTTTCTCACGATATAGCCATTAGCGGAGCTAATATTGCAGCTAATAATATATTTTTAGATCCAACATGGAACAGCGGCTATAGCAATGTGCCATTCCAGGGCGGATATTTAGATGTTCAATTGCAGGTTCTGGATCCGTTCAGAAATATTCGTGAAGTAACGGTGCAAGGAACATTTTATGGAAATACCAGCACAGTAAAAGTTAAATTTGCTCCAAGCAAGTTTTCAAAATTCGCATATTATTCTGTAAGTGAAGGAGGAACAATCTGGTGGACTCAAAGTGATACTGTGTGGGGACCATTTCACACCCAGGATTATTTCAGAGCTCATAAGCACCCGGTATTCTATGGTAAAGCAACAACTAAAAGATCGCTAATTTACTACACAAGCGAAGCTGCTGATAAACCACTCTTCTTAGGAGGTTATGATCAGGGAATTGATTTACCTCTTCCAGCTAATGCAGTTTCAGAAATGGAAGTGATTGCGGATGATGATGGTCTTAAGTTCAGCGGACACGATACTGTTTATATAACTTTCGCAGGCGATTCTTTAAGATACAGATACAGATACAGTGACCCGGATTCTTCCTACTATCTGCCCACAGCCGCACCTAATGGATTAATTTTTGCAAAGAATTGCGTCGTCCGTATGAAAGGAACAGTAAAAGGCCAGTACACAATTGGGTGCTCAAGTGGGATGAGTGCTGGAAAAGGCACCATATATCTTGATAATGATATAGTATTTCACACAGATCCGAGAATTGACCCTACATCGAATGATTTACTCGGAATTTGTGCGGAAAACAATGTTTATATAACTGATAATATTCCTAATCGTTCAGATATCAATATTCATGGTTCCATATATTGTGAGAAAGGTGGGTTCGGTGCTCAAAATTATAGCACACGTCCTATAAGCGGAAATATTAACCTTCTCGGTGGAATTATTCAGAATACAAGAAAGGCCGTTGGAACTTTTGGAAGTAGTGGTATAAAGAGCGGGTTCGCAAAAAGATATAAGTACGACGAGCGGTTAATGGTTGCCTCTCCGCCGTTTTTCCCTGGCACCGGCGGTTTTGAAATTGTTTCATGGTACGAATAACATTTGATGCAGCTTCCTCTTAATGAGGAAGCATTTATTAACATAATATATCAAGGAGAGAATAATTGATGTACAATTTGAAAAGAGAAGCCGTTTATGATAACGCAAGTTCCGATGGGACTATTAAAACGAGAGGGTCAGGATTTTTGTATATCACTAAAATTCTGATAACTCTCTCGGTGTTACTTACAATTTTTATGTTGGTGGTGGATTAATTTTGTTAGTAAACTTTTAAAAAAATTTGATAAAAGTCCCACAAGCTTAAACTGAAAAATCTTCATTCCTGATGAGCAGCAAAATCGCCGATTGCGGAACTATTAAAAATTTCTCCTTTTCAAATTCTATTTCGAAGGCTTCCTTTCTCAGAAATATTGCAAGATCTCCTTCCCTTGCCTGGAGCGGAATATATTTAACTTTATCTTTCATTCCTTTCCAGGGTTCATCGTCTTCGACTTGTGCAGAAGTTGCATAACCGGGTCCCACCTTTATCACGTAACCGCTTTGCATTTTCTCTTTCTCAGTAACACCTGCCGGTAGGTAAAGACCGCTTGTGGTTCTTGTCGAATCCTCCTGCGGTTTAACCAGGACTCTGTCACCCACAACAATAAATTTATCTATGTTCCTCAACTTTATATCTATTCTTACTTCATAAAATTTTTATTCAGTTTAAATATAATTAAAATTGATTTAGACAACCATTGAAGAGATGCTCTTTAACGTTGGAGGTTAAGTTATTTTGATAGAAACCTTAATTTGAAGTTTCGATGTTGCCTTTAAGATTTATAAATTTGATAAATAAAATTATGCAACATCATTAACGGGACGAACAAATGCTGTGTTCACCTGACAAGATAATCTGTAAGTTTATGAAACCTGATGTAAAATATTTGAACGAAGAAATAAATTGTCAGCATGAAAGTGATATAATGATTATCAGCTTTAGTGCAAAGTTAGTTTAACATTTATGAAGAAAGTTCTGTTCATTTCATACTATTGGCCTCCTTCGGGCAAGGCAACTTTGCAGTGGCCATTAAAAATCATTAAACATCTGCCAATGAACGGATGGGAACCGCTGGTATTAACAGTTACAGAAGATACCTTTTCAGAATCAGATGAGACATTTTTAAATGATATTGATCCGGGTCTGAAAGTTTTCAGAGCAAAATCGATAGAACCTTTTAACATTTACAAAATTGTAACGGGAAGAAGCAAAGATTCACAGCTTGTCTCTTCCGAAACAATTTCAAAAACCGATAAAAGTTTAACACATAAATTATCTCTTTGGTTAAGAATGAATCTTTTCATTCCGGATGCGAGAGTAGGCTGGTACTTCCCGGCTGTCAAAGAAGGTATTAAAATACTATCTGAAGAAAATGTTGATGCGGTAGTGTCTGTTGGTCCTCCTCATTCATCACACCTGATTGGGAAAAAGCTTTCAAGAAAATTTAACTTGCCTCATATTCCTGTTTTTATTGATCCCTGGGTTGATATTATTTATTATAAAGATTTTAACAGAAGCATGCTTACGCTAAAGATTGATAACCATTTGGAAA
>DATDOL010000039.1:0-11873 GCA_035293265.1 Ignavibacteriaceae bacterium
TCAGGTTAGGGAACTGAGCGGTAATTATACTCATCCCGAAGATGCCTGCAATACATTTAAGGCTCTTTATTCTGAACTGAAAGAGTTTGAGGAAGATCTACACAAGCACATTCATTTAGAGAATAATATTTTGTTTCCGAAATCAATTTTACTCGAATCAGAATTACTGACTAATTAATATTAAACAGAGGAAGTATTTCAAATGAAAAGAAATATTTTTTTAATGACCGTGTTCTTATCAATTTCTATCACTTTTAGCCATACATCTGCTCATTGTGATGGTATAGATGGTCCGGTTGTTAATGCTGCACAAAAATCTCTTGGTGAAAATAACGTTATAAGTTTATTTAATTTTTCGAATTCGCAAACAACTACAAACCTGCACGTTCCGATTGAACTTTTAGCGTTTGATTCGACAGAAACTTTTTATCTGAATGATGTGCTTAATAATCAATCATTCCAGGTTGTTGGTTCACAATTGAGAAATTACCCGATAACATTAGCTGCAACAACTGCCAGAATACTAGTTCTGTCTTACACTCCTTTAACAGAAGTTGAGATTGAAGAGCTACCTCTTCCGATTAATTTTTCTATTTCACAGAATTATCCAAATCCATTTAATCCCTCAACAAAAATTAATTATTCACTTCCTTACGCCAGTAATGTTAACATAAAAATTTACAACATACTTGGTGAAAAGTTGATCGACTTGGTTAACGGAGAATTTGCAGCAGGTTTTCATGAGGTAGTATTCAATGCTAACCGTTATGCTTCAGGTGTTTACTTTTATACAATGGAAGCCACTTCTCTGGCAGGCAAAGGTAGTTTTAGTGCAGTAAAAAAGATGATATTACTTAAATAAATCAGGATTAAAAAAAAGAGTCAGAATAATATGGTTACCGATGTGGAAAAACCCTGAAAAACATCGTTGTTAAATACGAAGAAGAAGAAAGGGAAAGGCAGGAATATTTTTTTGTGTATGAAGAAGAAAGATAATCTTGATTTTATATTTATGTGTTATCTAACAAATTATTTCATTGACACACCGATAATCTTTCTATATATTAAAAGTTGACAAGCATATAATAATTCCTCAAATACCTATCTACCCGAATGCAGAAATGGCTTGTCAGCAATAGTTGTTTCAACAATAATAGAGAAAAAAATGAAAAAGTATTTCTGCATCTACTTTATGCTATTTATAAATGGCATTGTCCTATATGGGCAAGCGGGAGGTAATACAACTCTAATCGGAAGATGGGCAGCCGGTCCTCCTTATGCATTTACTGTCGAAAATAACATTGTTTATACAGCAAGCGGAGGTATTCTCTTAATACTAGATATATCAAATCCGTCGAATCCGGAATTACTTGGACAAGTATCTACAAGTGGTATAATCAGCGATGTTGCAAAATCTGGTAACTATGTTTATTTGGCTGAGCAGGATAGCGGTTTAATAATTATTGATGTTAGTAATCTTGCTGATCCTGTTCAGATAAGTGAGTTATTTCTACAAGGACCAGTTAACAAAATAATTGCGAATAACCAAACTCTTTTCATAGCTGAAGGCGGATATAACGGAAGTCAATGGACAGGTGGACTAAGAACATTAGATATATCAGATCCTCAAAACCCACAGATTTTGGGATTTTGCGATTTACCAAAAGAATCTCATTACATTTCTCTTATTAACAATTACATCTATATAGACAATTCTTTTGTAGAGTTCTTTATCATAAACGTTTCAGATTTGTATAACCCTTTTTTAGTTGATACTGTCAATACACGATTTGGCAATTCTTATTTATCAGGGAACCTTCTCTACGTTGCTTCAGAAGGATTGAAAATATTTAACGTATCTAACCCTTCATCCCCTTTTTTAATCAGTCAAACTATAATTTCCGGCGGTGCTAAAGATGTAATTGTTAATGGTAACCATGCTTTTTTAACTAATAGTGACTTTTCGGTTCCGGGCAGAGTAATTTCATTCGATGTTTCTGATCCCAACTCTCCAATTGAATTGGGATTCTATGATTCTCCAGGAAATGTAGCTTCGATTTCTTTTAATGATAATACATTAATAATAAATGAGGGTATTTATTCTTCAGGTTCTACTTCTGAAGAAGGATGTGGACTAAGATTCTTAGATGTAACAGATCCTTCGCAACTTCAACCTGTCAGTTTTTATGGTACTCCAGGTTGGGGAGAAAGTGTTATGGTTCGTGACAACTATGCATTTGTATTAACCAGATTTGGTGGAATGAGTATAGTAGATTTACAAAATATTTCTGATCCAATTCAGATTGGATATTATAACAGTCCCGGTCTGCCTAAGCAAGTCGTTTTACAAAATAATTATGCTTACTTAGCTGATGGCTGGAGAGGTTTTAGAGTGATAGATATTTCTGATTTAACAAACCCTTTTGAAGTTGGTAGTTTTGAAACAGATGGATTTTTTTATAAGGTTGATGTTATGGGAGGTTATGCTTATGCACTTTCATATACAGATGGATTACATATACTGGACGTTTCAAACCCAACAAATATTTCTGAAGTCAGTTTTTTCCAGCCGCAAACTATACCTTTAGCGGTTTTGGTACGCGGAAATTATGCCTATTTTGCAGAAGGGTATATTGATCGGCATTGGGGAGGTACCGTTGGATGGATTAAAATCATTGATATATCAGTTCCCTCAAATCCTGTTTTAGTTGGAGAATACTATGATACGGGCGGACCTTACGACCCCGTGTTTTACCCAACTGATTTAGCCCTTCAAGGAAATTACTTGTATGTAGCTAATGAAGTAGGTTCGCTCAGAGTGTTTGATGTTTCTGATCCAACTAATCCAGTTGTTGTTTCCGATACACCAACTTTTGCTGAAGATATAGAAGTTGAAGGAAATTATGCATACCTAACCCATTTCAACGGTGATATAAAAATATTTGATGTATCAGACCCATTTAATCCAGAGGAAATTAGTTTTTATGAACGCCAATTTTATGTTACTGATATAGATGTCGATCATGGGGAAATCTACGCCAGTGCATTCGATTATGGTATGATGATTCTGCGGAATGATATAACTACTGATATTGAAGAAGAAAAAGAAACTTTGACAGTGAAGTATACTCTGAGTCAGAACTATCCGAATCCCTTTAATCCTTCGACAAAGATTAATTATTCGTTACCATCTGATGGATTTGTTACTTTAAAAGTTTATGACATCCTCGGAAATGAAATTTCAACCTTGGTTAATGAAGACAAATTAGCTGGTAATTATGAAATTGATTTTGAGGGATGGAATTTATCTAGCGGAGTTTACTTTTACGTATTGAAATTTGATAACAAGATGTTAAGTAGGAAAATGATGTTTCTGAAGTAATAGTTGCCCTTATAATTATAATATTTAGGAATTAAACCCATTGAATTTTCCGTCTCTGAGAAATAAGTGACTAAAATATAAAATAAAACAAAAATTATGTAAGTAAATTCCCGGCATTATCATTGCTTGCCAATTAGTAAATATTTATGTTTGTCCTCAGATGATGAAGAAAAGAATCTCAATATCGGTTTTAACTTTACTATTCCTTGTTTCCACCACAGGATTGCCGATTTATTCTCATTATTGTGAGATGTTGGACAAAAAATCTTTCAGTGAATGTGAAGTCTGCAAAACCGAGATGGAAAAAATAAAACCTTCCTGTTGTGCTGAAGAGACTATGGAATTTTCCGTCACAATTTCTTCAGAGAATCCTGTTTGCTGCCAGGTGGAATTTGTTTACAACAAGGTTGAGGACGAGTTTATTTACAATAAGTCAGATGCAACTTACTTCTCTTCATCCATAAATTTATTTCAACCAATAATTTTGATATCACCATCGTTTGATTTTTCTATCCAGGAATCTTTTTTCTGTGATTCTTCACCGCCTTTCTTAATTAATCCTGAATTATATATCTCCAACTCCATTCTTCTTATCTAATCTTATCTGAATTCCTTTCAGGAGGTCAGGGATAATTTTATCCTGACTCTGATAATTTTCTATGAACATTTTCGTTTTAGGTATTTCACTAGTGTGAATGTTTCCTGACTGTAGTAAGACAGTTAAAAAAAATTAAAAGGTAATCAGAATGATTGAAAAAATAATGGATAAAATAATTTATTTCGCGTTTGTTTTTGTAGTCATCAATATTAGTATTACAGCTAAAGTTACTGATTCTGGAAACCCTCCATATTTTCTGAATAATAAAACCGAATTATCGGCGGATAGTATTTACAGTTGCACAATGCATCCTGATGTTAAATCTTTAGAACCTGGGAAATGCCCCAAATGTGGAATGGATTTGATTCCATTTGAATATACAAAAACAGACTCCACAAAATCTTCAGATGAAGATTATTACACGTGTTCAATGCACCCGGAAGTTCAATCTGATAAACCTGGTAATTGTCCCAAGTGCGGAATGGAATTGGTAAAAAAAAGTGAGGCATCAACCTCAAACCACGGTATGATGGGAATGATGATGGATTCCCCATGGATGATTGGTGTAGGAATAATAATGGTGGTCGTTATGGCGATTCATTTTATTAAATAAATATTGGAGCTTTTTAATGATTGAAAAAATAATAGATTGGTCCGCGCATAACAGATTCATAGTAATCCTGCTTTACATTATTATAATCGGTTTTGGAATTTACAGCGTAATAAACCTGCCTGTGGATGCAATCCCGGATCTATCAGAAAACCAGGTGATAATTTTTACTGAATGGATGGGTCGTTCACCTCAGATAATTGAGGATCAGGTTACATTTCCTATTGTTTCGGGATTACAGGGTTTACCAGATGTAAAAGCTGTAAGAGCAAATTCTATGTTCGGTATGTCTTTTGTGTTCGTAATATTCGATGATGATGTTGATACATACTTTGCACGCTCTAGAGTTCTCGAACGAATGAATACAATTCAGGCACAACTTCCAGCGGGAGTTGTTCCTTCATTAGGTCCTGATGGAACAGGAGTAGGACACGTCTATTGGTACACAGTTGAAAGTAAAGATTATGATCTGGGAACATTAAGATCAATACAGGACTGGTATATAAGATATAAACTATCATCGGTTGAAGGTGTTGCAGAAGTAGCAAGTATTGGGGGATACGAAAAACAATATCAGGTTGATGTAAACCCAAACGATTTACGTGCATATAACCTTACAGTATCAGATGTCGTAAACGCAGTACAGAGAAGTAATAATGAAGTTGGTGGGAAGATATTAGAAATAAGTGATGCAGAATATTTTGTTCGCGGACAAGGATATATAAAATCAAAAGAAGATGTCGAGAAAACAGTTATAAAATCTTTTGCTAATGGAATACCAATACTAATAAAAAATGTAGCGAAGGTTCAGCTTGGTGGTGACATAAGACGTGGTGCGTTGGAGAAGAATGGAGAAGGACAAGTTGTTGGCGGAATTATTGTTATGCGAACTGGTGAAAATGCTCAAAGAGTAATTGAACGGGTAAAAGAAAAAATCAAAGAAATCTCACCCGGTCTTCCGCCCGGAGTTGAAATCATAACTTCATATGACCGAAGCACTTTAATTACAGAAGCTGTGGGAACTTTGGAAAGAGCTTTGATAGAAGCATCCATAACAGTTTCAATTATGGTTATGATCTTTTTACTTCACTTTAGAAGTATCGTGAGAATTCTGATCGAGCTGCCTATTTCAATTCTAATCGCGTTCATTTTAATGTATGTATCGGGAATTTCGTCAAATATTATGTCACTCGGTGGAATTATTTTGGCAGTAGGAGTAATAGTAGACTCTTCAATTGTACTTGTGGAAAATGCATACCGCAATCTCGCAAAAGCGTTGGAAGAGAAAAAACATTTAACACCGGACGAGTATAAAAAGATTTCCATAGATTCTGCTAAACAAGTTGGCAGAGCAATCTTCTTTTCAGAGTTGATTATACTCACCTCATTCCTGCCGGTATTTTTGTTAACGGGTCAGGAAGGTAAAATGTTCCATCCGCTTGCATATACAAAATCATTTGCTATGATAGGATCTGCAATTGTGGTAATCTCTTTAATTCCTGTTTTGATGACAATGCTGATGCGTGGTAAATTCAAACCGGAAGATAAAAACCCAACCACAAGATTATTCATTCGTCTTTACGAACCGGTAATACACTGGGTGCTTAAGCACAGAAAAATTACAATCGCTATTAATGTAATCGCACTCTTAGTAACTATTCCAATGATTATAAATACCGGCAGTGAATTTATGCCTCCGCTTGATGAAGGTTCTATTCTTTATATGCCCGTAACATTGCCCGGTGCTTCAATAACTGAAGTAAACAGAATCTTACAGGAACAAGACAAAATTATAATGACAGTTCCTGAAGTTCATCACGTTCTCGGAAAAACTGGTCGTGCGGAAACTGCAACGGATAATGCACCGTTAAGTATGATTGAAACAATAATTCTGCTCAAACCTAAGAGCGAGTGGAGACCCGGTATCACAAAACAGGATATTGTTGCAGAGTTGGAGCACAAATTACAAATACCAGGTGTGCGTAACGGTTGGACTCAGCCGATCATCAATAGAATAAATATGCTTTCCACAGGCGTTAGAACAGATATCGGATTTAAAATCTTCGGTCCAAATCTCGATACTCTCCAAACATACGCCATCAAAGCTGAAAATTTATTGAAGACGGTTGATGGTGCAGCGGATGTTGTTGCCGAAAGAGTTCAGAATGGTTATTACTTAGATATAGAAATCAAACGTGATATGGCAGCGCGTTACGGTATTAACATTCGTGATCTTCAAGATATAATTGAAACCGCTATCGGCGGACAGAATTTAGGAGTGGTCATTGAAGGAAGAATGCGTTTTCCTATACGAATGCGTTACCAAAAAGATTACCGTGATAATGTCGAGGAGATTAAAAGTCTTATAGTTCCAGTATCGTTATCGAGTCTGATGAATGTTCAATCTACGATGAACAATAATCCACAAATCGGAATGAGTGATAAGAGTTCAAGTGGTATGTCTTCAATGGGAAATACGAACACTGCAAATGTAACATCTCAACTTACGAGTGGGCAGAATGGTTTTTCATTGGTTGCTACTGAGCAGAATGCGATTACTTATCTATCGATTTCGCAATTAGCTGATGTGAAAGTACTAACAGGTCCTCCAATGATAAGCAGTGAAAACGGAATGCTTCGTTCAATAGTTTTTATGAATACTCGCGGACGAGATATGGGCAGCGTAATGGTTGATGCCAAACAGGTGATCGAAAATGGATTGAAACTTCCAGCGGGTTACTCTTATACGTGGAGCGGACAGTATGAAAGCAAAGTCCGGGCTCAGCAGACCCTTGAAATCATAATGCCGGTTGTTTTTTTGTTGATCTTTTTCCTTCTCTTCTTCACCCTAAAAAACTACGTTGAAGCTGGAGTGGTAATGCTTTCCGTACCGTTTGCGCTTATCGGTGGAATGTATATGATTTACATTCTCGGCTACAATTTTTCAGTTGCTGTTTGGGTCGGATTTATTGCACTTTATGGAATTGCGGTTGAAACAGGTGTGATAATGGTTGTGTATTTGCACGAAGCCCTTGATAAAAAATTACGCGCCCATCAAAAAGGTATACGCGGACCAATCACAAACGAAGATATTTATGAAGCAACTGTCGAAGGTTCCGTTCTACGATTAAGACCAAAACTGATGACCGTCTTTACTGCAATGGTTGGTCTCATTCCGGTAATGTGGTCTACCGGTACCGGTTCAGATGTTATGAAACCATTAACTGCTCCAATGATTGGAGGCTTGTTAACTTCCGCCATTCACGTGCTTGTAGTTACTCCAATTCTTTTTACAATGATGAAAGAACACGCACTCAAAAAAGGGAAATTAGAATTATCTAAAATGTCTGATTGGATGAAGGAGGGTGAATAATATGGAAAATGGAAAATGGTTAATGGAAGATGGAACACAAATTCTATTGAAGTTGTTAGTAGGCAGTAAGCATTTGGAAAAAGGAAATTGTTTTTACCAATATCTATTAGTTGGCTTTATAATAATGTTTGTAGGAATTTCTATCAAGGCACAGTCAGTTGATTCGTTAGTTAATGAGGCGATAGCAAACAATCCTCAATTAAAGTCGTTACAGTATAGAATTAATGCATCGGAATACAGAAGTGAATCTATAAATACTCTACCTCCACCAAATCTATCTGTTGAGTTCTCTCAGGTACCGATTAATGAATATGATATTTTCAATCAATCGATATCAAACAGCATTGCACTATCACAGATGTTTCCGCTTGGTGGTAAACCAAGCGCAATGGCTGAAGTCGAGAACATAAATACGCTCATAGAAGGAAATAACTTTGATGCTTATAAAATTAATCTGATTGCTCAGGTTAAAATGTCGTACTTCAATTTGTGGCTTGCAGATAGAAAAATTGAAATACAAAAAAAGAACATTTCCCTGTTAAGTGATCTGGCCAAAGCAATTGAAGTATCATTCTACATTAACAAAATCAGCCAGGCCGATATACTTACCGTTCAAAGTGAAATAGCATCAAATGAAACTCAGCTTTTGATCCTTGAAAAGCAAAGAGAAGCTGAAGTTTACAAGCTGAATAAATTATTGGGAAGAGATCTAAATTCAAAAGATGTTTTTGCATTGGTGGATTTTAAAGTTGATACATTAGCATTAAGTCAGGATCAGTTGGAAATATTACTTGCAGATTCAAATCCCTCTTTGGCCAAGATGAACAGTATGATTGAAATGAATAAAGCAATGATTACGGCAAACAATAAAGAGTTAATTCCGGATTTAATGGTACAGGGAATGTTGATGAGAATGCCGAGAGGAATGATTCTTACTTCTCAATCAGATTTGACAATGCTTGACCCAAGAACAGAAGTGATGTATTCATTAATGTTTTCAATCAATCTTCCGTTTGCGCCCTGGTCCATTGGTAAAATAAATTATAAAGAGGAAGAGCTCTCAGCAGATATTAAGAGCATTGAACAAGAAAAGTATGATATGCAGCGTGAGATGATAGCAAAACTGAAAGAAGCTCTCGTAAAGTATAAAACAGCAAATCAGCTAACGGAACTTTATGATAAAAAAGTTGTCCCTCTCTACACTAATGCTACCGAGTCTCAAACAGCAGCATATCAGAACGGAAAGACCGGAATAACTACTTTAATTGATTCGTACAGAATGTTATTGATGCAAAAGATGAACTATTATATGTCTAAGGCAGATGTTCAGATGTCGCTTGCAGAAATTGAAATGATGGTGGGGAGAAAGATGGGTGAATTTTGACGGTTGATGGATAATGAAAATTAATGTTAAATAAAATTTGAAGAGGACATATGAATCCGAAAACTGAAGAATTGTTACAAAGAACCTTTTTGTTCGGAGTAAATACTTTAAAATTTCTTAATACTCTACCTTACAGTATTACGAATAAAGTTATATCAAGTCAGTTGGCTAAATCTTCAACTTCAGTTGGAGCAAATTATGAAGAATCGCAAGCTGCAGAATCGAAAGATGATTTTATTCATAAAATCGGAATTGTATCGAAAGAAGCAAGAGAGTCTAAATTTTGGTTAAGAACTTTGAACGAAATATTAGAAGATGGAAATCAAAAGAAACAAGTAAAAATTTTATTGGAAGAATCCGAACAGATCAGAAAAATCTTTACATCAATAAAATTAAGTTCACAAGAAAATAAGAAGAAGAAATAATATGAAAACACTGAAATTATTCTTTACACCAACCATCAACCATCATCCATTAACCATATTGATGTTTCTCTTGGTGTTGTTAGTTGCCTGCTCAAACTCAGACAATTCAAATAAAAATGAATACTGGACTTGCACGATGCATCCGCAGGTTCATAAAGATGGACCAGGCGCCTGCCCGATCTGTGGGATGGATTTGATTAAAAAAGTTGTTGATGAGACTGATAGCGTTTCTACAAAATCAGATATGGAAGGAATGCTCACTCTGACTGCTGATAAACAAATTCTGGCAAATGTATCTACCATCAAGGTTAAAAAAGAAAATCTACAAAAAGAATTGACTGCTTACAGCTATCTTGATTTTGTAGAGCAAAACAGAAAAACAATTCCTGCAAAGTTTAACGGCAGGATTGAAAAATTATTTGTTGATAAAACAGGTGATTATATACAAAAAAGTCAGCCGCTGTTTGAAATTTACAGTCCCGATCTTGTACAGGCGCAGAATGAATATCTGATTGCTCTAAGTAGTAATAAGAATGAAAATAATTCATTGATTGAAGCTTCAAAGAAAAAACTCGAATTGTTCGGTTTAACATCAGATCAAATTGAAGAACTCAAAAATTCAAGCGAAATAAAATTAACATTAACATATTATTCTCCTGTAAACGGAACAGTTATAGAGAAAAAAGTCCAGGAAGGAATGTATGTTAGCGAAGGTACTACGATTTACGAAGTAGCTGAACTTTCAACACTCTGGAATATTGCGGAAGTAAATGAGACTGATCTTTCTACAGTTAAAGTAGGGAGTAAAGTAAGATTGAAATTAAAAGCCTACCCTGGTGAAGAGTTCACGGGCAGAGTGACATTCGTTTATCCTGTAGTCAACCCACAAACTAGAACTATAAAAGTACGGAGTGAGTTCTCAAGTCAAAACAACAAACTTAAACCACAAATGTATGGTGAAACTATTTTTTCTGCTGATGCTGGGACTGGATTATTAATTCCTGCGGATGCAGTTATATTCTCTGGAAATAGAAATGTCGTTTGGATAAAAACTTCAGATGGAATGTTTGAAGCTCGCAATGTTCAGATAGGTCAAAAATTTGGGGATAAGTATCAGATACTATCCGGCTTAAATGAAGGTGAGGAAGTTGCAGCTAGCGGCGGATTTTTGATTGATTCTGAAAGTCAGTTAAAAACAGGAATGCCGACAGGACACCAACATGGTAATGATTCAAATTCAAAGGATCAAAAAAAGTCTAGCTCTGATAATATGGAGGGAATGGATATGCCTAAATAAGCAGATTCAAAAAATTAAATAATAAGTAGTATAAATCATTAAAAAAAAGGTACATAATATGTATACAGCACTGAATAAAATTCTTCAGATCGGACTACTCTCGTGCGCAATGTTATTTTTAACCGTGTTCACTGCTTGTAGTCAAGAAAACAAAAATAATAATCATCAATCAATGAATATGGACAAGAAACAAATTGATTCTACGATTGTCCGTGTTGGTGTAATTGATTTGCAAGCGATTGATGAAAATCAAGATGGTATGGTTTTTCAGGATCCAATGGACTGGAATGTTATTTCTGATGAAGCAGGTAAATGTCCCTTATGCAAAATGGAGTTAAAGGAAGTAACTCTGGAAGAGGCTAAAGAAAATCTTGTTAAACATGGTTTTAAAGTAGTTGAGTAATGATGAAACACTTCAAGGTTTTAGATGAAAAATTTATTTGCAAAATTGTTTGTGTATAAATCAAATAACAAATATCAGTATAAGTAAGGTGTTAGTATGGAATTAGTACCCGATTGGGCGCCAAACATTCATCCGATGATTGTTCACTTCCCCATTGTTCTGCTTATCGGAGCAGTCTTCTTCGATTTGCTTCATGTATTTCTTAAAAGATATGATTGGCTCAACAAGTCTGCACTTGCTTTGTACATTTTAGGAACAGCAGCAATTGTGATTACATTTTTTACAGGAAATTCAGCTGCGGACGGACTTGATATTCCCGCAAAAGTGATACCGGCTGTAAACGAACACGCCGACTGGGCTGAAATAACTTTGTGGTTCTTTATTGTTTATTCAGTTGTTCG
>DATDOL010000040.1:0-8585 GCA_035293265.1 Ignavibacteriaceae bacterium
AATTGAGAAACATAAGGATGAGCTGGCAGAGTTGGTAAAACTGATAGAACAAAAAATTAATGATCAGAAATTATCCGGAGATAATGTAAAAGATTTTAAAAAACTTGTTGATGAGAAAAGATCCGAAATTAAAAAGCAGTCTGATTTCATTGTTGAAAAACTGAAAATTGTTTCGTCTGCAGAAAATGATTATTCAAATATTGAAAAGGTACTTGAAGAAAAAAATAATGCGATACACTCTTTGAATGATAAAATACTCCAGCTTACAAACGATGTTGCAAAAACAGTTGGCTATATAGAAAATTTAAAAGATGAAAAGAATGAAGTATCAAAGCGACTTGCAGAAGCTGAGGAAAAATATACCCGGAGCCAGCAGGAAAAGGAAAAGCTCGAAGCTGAGCTTAGTAAACTCAGAACCAGTGAAGTTGAACTGAAAGGATTGATCACCGGAATTCATGATAAAATTTTGTTCATCCGGAACCTGATTGAAAATCTTGAAGGTTTTTCCAAAGGAACAAAAGAACTTTTAAAAAATAATTCCTGGACCAAAAATGATTTTGCTTTGCTTGTCAATGTCGGCACATCAGGAGATAAGTATAAAAAAGCGATCGAAGCTGCACTTCAGAATAATCTAAGCAATCTTATTGTCACATCTATTGATGATCTTAAAAGCGGAATTGAGTTTTTAAAAAATAATAATCTGGGTAGAGCATCATTTTATTTGTCTGATAACTCAGGACAAAATCACAAATCACTGGCTGGAATATTTTTAAGGATTCTTTTTAAGAAAAGAAAAAAGAAAATTGAAAAGGCAAAAGGCTTTATTGGTTGGGCTTCAGACTTCATAGATACAGAACAAAAATGGAAATCATCATTTAATAAACTGCTTAGCGAAACGGCTGTTGTTGATGACTTAGGAACTGCTCTCAAATTATCTTCAGCTTATCATGATTTTAGTTTTACTACTTTAGCAGGAGATTTTCTTGATAAAAACGGTGTAATTAATAGCGGTTCGCCTCCACAGGTTGATGAATCGCTTTTCGGCAGAAAACAATTTCTAGATAAATTGAATGAAGCACTTCCTCAAAAGCAAAGAGAGCTGAATAACATTTCTCAGCAAATTAAAAACATAGAAGACAAGCTTAACAAAATTGATTTAAATGTTTTATCTGATGAAGGAAAAATGCTTCTCAATGATATGGGAAATATTGATAAGCAAATTTCACAGTTTGAATATGAAAAGAAAAAAGCCAATGATGAAATCGAACTGCTCCACAAGCAGATTAAAAACCTGGCGGCAGAAGCAAATTTGATCGACAATAACCGGAATAAAGCCTCTGAAAATCTGGCCAGATTAATAGATGAGAAAAAAACTGCGGAAGAAGATCAGCTTAAAATTGAGAACGAGCTAAAAAAAATTGAAAATGAATTTGAGCGCTTGACCGCAAAAGACAACGACCTGAATCTGGAGCTCGAAAGAATTTATGGTGAACGGAAAACGGTTGAGAATACTATCAGGCAATCAGCCGAAAACCTTGATCTAATTCAGGCAACTATTATTAAGCGTGGAGACGATATCCGGGACGCCGAAAATGAAATTGATTCTGCTCAGAATCTTACAGCAGAAAAACAAAAAGAGATTGAAGCGCTTGAAATAAATGAAGCTGTACTGCAAAGCAGCGAAACTGAAATTGAAATTGAATACCGGAAGCTTCAAAATACCATAAATGAAATCGATACGGCTCAATCTGAAATCAGGAATAATAAAGAATTAATACTTGACGAAATCAGGGATGCTGATATAAAGCTCAATGAAATAAAAATTAAGCAGCAAAACCTGGCTGATAATATTAATGAAAATTATTCCATTATACTGGAATTAAAACCTTTTGATGACCTGGATTCTTTCAATTTTAAAGAAAGATCTGATGAAGTTCATGAATTAAAACAAAGAATAAAAAGTCTAGGACCGATAAACCTTTTGGCTTATTCAGAATTCGAAGAAGAAAAAAACCGGTTTGATTTTCTGAATAAACAGAGAGATGATCTTGTTGCATCTGAAAAAAATATTGTACAGACTATTGAAGAGATAAATGTTACTGCACAAACCCAGTTCATGGAAACGTTTCAGAAAATCAGAGAAAATTTCGTAAAAGTTTTCAGAACACTTTTTGATCCCGGTGATGAAGTTGATCTATGGCTTGAAGAAAATTCTGACCCTCTCGAAGCTAAAATAGAAATAATAGCCAAACCAAAAGGTAAGCGTCCTACCTCCATCGAACTTCTTTCAGGAGGAGAAAAAACTCTCACTGCAATTGCCCTGCTTTTTGCAATTTATCTTGTGAAGCCAAGTCCCTTCTGCATCCTAGATGAAATTGATGCGCCTCTTGATGATGCTAACATAGACAGGTTCACACGTATTCTCAAGGACTTCAGCAAAGACACTCAGTTTATTGTAGTCACACACAATAAACGTACGATGGAATCGGCTGAAACTCTTTATGGCGTTACAATGCAGGAGGAAGGAATTTCAAAACTTGTTGGTGTCAGGTTCAATGAAGATTTCGATCTTGCTTCACATAATTAATATTTTTTTGATTTATTGGGATTAGAAAACCAGGCAATCTTTTCAGCATAAAATTTAATCAGATGATTGTTATTTTTTTTTAGGGGAGAGATGTTCTTTGAACGAGATCAGATCTGAATAATGGAAGAAAGAAAATTTAAAATATTTGCGGATTTCGACGGGACAATTTCAATAAAAGATGTTGGCGAAGAAATCTTTCGAAATTTTGCTGATGAAAATAAAGTTAACATGGTGATATCGGATTTACTGAATGATAAAATCACTTCTAAAGACTGCTGGCTTGCACTTTGCGGTTATGCCAGCCCGGTAAACAAAACATTGCTTGATGAATTCATCATCAGGCAGGAAATAGAAAATACATTTCCGGACTTTGTCAGATTTTGTAATCAGAATGAATTTGAACTTTTTATTTTGAGTGATGGATTTGATTATTACATCAATAGGATAATAGAAAGGGAAGGATTCCAGGAACTTAAGATTTTCTCTAACAGCATTATAGTTACATGTTCGGGTGAAATCATCCCCGAATTTCCATTTTATAACGAGAATTTTAAAAGTTCTGCAAATTGTAAGCGGAATCATATTATCAATAACAGCGGTGATGATGATTTCACTGTGTTTATCGGAAACGGAAGTTCCGATAAAGATGCGGCAGAGTATTGTGATTTCATATTTGCAAAAAATGATCTGCTGAAATTTTGTGAGAAAGAAAGAATAACCTACTTCCCGTTTAACAATTTTGCGGATGTAATTCAGAAATTGACTGAATTAAAAAACAGGAAGAGACTTAAAAAACGTCATCAGGCTGAATTAAAAAGGCGCCAGGCTTATTTGATGGAGTAAGCTGAATTTGATTTTAACCTGTTATTGAAATGAATAAGTGATTCAAAATAATTATGATGAAAAAACTGGCAGCAATCTTTTTTAAATACAGAAGCTATACTCCGATCCCGTTTATATTATTGATGCTAATTTTTATCGATGCAGCTGTCGTTAGTCTTATAATTGGATTTTTTATTGCAGTTACCGGTGAACTGATAAGATTATGGGGAGTGAATTGGGCAGGAAGCGAAACCAGGACTACCGGTAATGTCGGCGGAACTTACCTGATTATTAAAGGACCGTTCGCTTACGTTCGGAATCCATTATACGTTGGAAACATACTTATCTATCTCGGTCTTGGCGTTATGTCTTACGCGTTGTTTCCTTATTTGCAGATTTTTGGATTGTTGTTTTTTGGATTTCAATATTACCTAATAGTAAAAAGTGAAGAAGAATTTTTAAGCAGCAAATTTGGCGATGCGTTTAAAGATTATGTTATGAATGTACCAAGGTTTTTACCAAGGATTACAAAATATGTGAATAAAAGTATTAAGCAGCCACCATTCAAACCGGAAGCCGGGATTAGATCCGAGAGCAGATCTTTACAGGCACTGATTGGAACCTCTTTAATTATAATAATAGCCTGGTTGATTAAAACCAATGATCTTCTATGATTGAAAATGAAGATAAAAAACAGATAATGATAATTGCAGGAGAAATATCAGGCGATTTGATCGGTGCATCTTTGATCCGTGAGCTGAAAAAACTTAATGGCGAACTTGTCGTTTGTGGAATCGGCGGTGACAGGATGAAAGCTGAAGGGATGGAACTTTTGTTCCACATCAGCCAGATGGCGTTTTTAGGATTAACAGAAATAATAAGTCATTTACCATTCATCAGAAAAGTTAAGCATAAGCTCATTGATGAAATCAAAAGAAAAAAAATTAAAAATGTTGTCTTGATTGACTACCCGGGATTCAATTTAAATATTGCTGGCAAAATTAAATCGATGGGAGCACAAATCATTTACTATGTTTCTCCGCAGCTATGGGCATGGGGAAAGGGCAGGGTAATTAAAATTAAAAAGCTGGTCGATAAAATGCTGGTTGTTTTCCCTTTTGAAGAACAGCTCTATAAAGATAAGCACGTTGATGTTGAATTTGTTGGACATCCATTGGTTGAAAGAATTAATGAATATAATTTTTTAGAGCGTGAAGTATTTTTTAAAAAATTTAATCTCGATCTGCAAAAAGAAATTTTACTTTTAATGCCTGGAAGCCGGAAACAGGAAGTAATAAAAATATTTCCTGAGACAATAAAAGCAGCAAATAAACTAGCAAATGATTTTAATATGCAAATAGTTGTTGCGGGTTCTACTAATATTAATGATGAAATTTTTTATACAGCCGGAAGCGATAAGGACTTTAAAATTATTAAAGGCTTCAACTATGAGCTGATGAAGTATTCAAAATTTGGAATAATAAAATCCGGTACTTCAACCTTAGAGGCGGGATATTTTGATCTTCCGATGGTTATTGTGTATAAGACAAATATTTTGACTTACCTGGTTGGTAAAAAATTAATTAAGGTAAAAAATCTGGGAATGGTAAACATACTTCTCGGTGAAAATGTTGTCCCGGAATTAATTCAGGGAGAAGTCTCTGAATCATCCATTTATCAAAAGTGCAGCAAGTTTCTAATTGATGAAGCTGCATTTACTGCTATTAAAGAAAAATTAAAAAATGTCAGGGAAATTTTAGGGGCAGACGACGCTTCAAGAAAAGCTGCTGTCGCTATAAATAATTTGATCAATGAGTATTAGAAAAACCAGGCAGGGTATTCTTCGGATTCTTGGAAATTATTTTCTGAAGCATAGTATAACAGCTTTATGTAAAAGTTTAAAGATAATTATTCAGAATGATGATGTAATTAAAATGTTAAAAAGTCAGAATAAAAATTATGTGCTGGCATTCTGGCATGGAACAATGCTTCTGCCCTGGTATAAACACGGCAATGATTCGTTTGCTGCACTGACAAGTAAAAGTAAAGATGGTGATCTTCTGTCAAAGGTTTTAAAAAGCTGGGGATACAATGTTGTCCGTGGTTCGAGCAGTACAGGTGGTGATGTGGCTTTGGGAATTATGATAGATTATGCAAAAAATAATCACTCTATTGCGATTACGCCTGATGGACCACGCGGACCAAAAAATAAATTTAAAGCAGGAGCGGTGATTACAGCCAAGAAAAGCAATAAACCTTTGGTGCTGGCCGGGGTTGGGTTTAAAAAGAAAAAAATTCTGAATAACTGGGATAAATTCGAGATACCATTTTTTTTTACAAAAGTAAAAATTATCTACTCAGATCCGATTTATGTGAGCGGTGATTTATCCTATGAAGAAACTTCCAGGGTGATTGCAGAATGTGAAGAGGCATTGAACAAACTGCAGGACCAAGCACACGTGTTTAACTAAGTGTATAATGAATTTATTAAAGTTATTATTGCTTCCATTAATGCCCGTTTATGCCGGAATTATTGCATTCAGAAATTTGTTATTTGACAAGAAAATACTCAAATCAAAACAAGTTAATGCAAAAGTAATTTCAATAGGAAATATCTCGATCGGCGGCTCGGGAAAAACGCCGGTTGTTATCTACCTGACCGATTTGCTGAAGAGGAATGGAATTAATGTCGGGGTTCTAAGCAGAGGATACGGCAGAATATCAAATGGATATCTTCTTGTTTCTGATGGCAAAAAGATTTTTACAACGGTGGATCAAAGCGGTGACGAAATTTATCATACAGTCCTCGACTGTAAAGTTCCTGCTGCGGTATCTGAGAACAGAGTTAACGGCGCAAACCAATTGGTGAATGATACGGGAATTGATACAATTGTTCTGGATGATGCATTTCAGCATAGGTGGATTAAGAGAGATTTGGATATAGTCGTTTTGGACCAAAGGTTTTTAAATGATAAAAGTTTTTTTGTTCAAAATCTTTTGCCGACCGGAATTTTGAGGGAACCATATAAATCAATCCGGAGAGCTGATGCAGTGATCTATAACCGGAAATTTATGGAGGGAACTCCATTTCCATCTGGATTAGAAAAATACGTAAAGGATAAAAAAGTATTCACAGGATATTATAAAGCGATTAACTTTATCGATCTAAAACAAAAGACGGTTTTTAATCTGGATGAATTTAAAGGACAAAAAAGTCTGGTTGTTTCAGGAATCGCAATTCCTAAATCTTTTTTAAACATACTTTCGCAGACTAATGTTTCTGTTACAAACAAGCTGATTTTCCGGGATCACAAAAAATACAGCAATAAAGATGTTCAGCTTATCAGAAAACGATTTTACACAACGAACTCTCATTCGGTTGTAACTACAGAAAAGGATGCTGTTAAATTGATGAACTTCTCAAAAGAGCTTGACGACATAGAAATTTTTTATCTTAAAATTAAATTTGTGATGGATGATGAGGAATCATTCAGAAATTTTATTCTGAAAAATTGAAAAAATAATATTGATCCTTACAGAAAATCTCAAATACGGAGGAAAATTAGATGGCTAAAAAAATAAATTATGTTTATTTCTTTGGCGGCAAAAAAGCTGACGGCAAAGCCGAAATGAAAGGTCTGCTTGGGGGCAAGGGTGCCAACCTTGCTGAGATGGTAAATATCGGTTTACCGGTTCCGTCAGGCTTCACAATTACAACAGAAGTTTGCACTTATTATTATCAGAATAATAAAAAATATCCGAAGGAACTTAAAAACCAGTTATTAAAAGCACTAGGTAAAGTTGAAAACCATATGGGTGCTGGATTCGGTGATTCATCAAATCCATTGCTTCTTTCCGTCAGAAGCGGTGCCCGTGCTTCAATGCCGGGAATGATGGACACAATTTTAAATCTCGGTTTAAATGATGAAACAGTTAAGGGATTAATTGATAAAACAAACAACCCGAGATTCGCTTATGATTCTTACCGCAGATTTGTTCAGATGTACGGTGATGTAGTATTAGGTTTAAAGCCCGTAGATAAACACGACGAAGATCCATTCGAAGTTATCCTTGAGAATAAAAAGAAAAAAAATGGATTTAACCTTGATACCGAACTTTCAGCAGACCATCTGAAAGAATTAGTTGAAGAATTTAAAACTGCAATAAAGGAAAAAACAGGACATGATTTTCCATCAGACCCGATGGATCAGCTTTGGGGAGCTATTGGTGCCGTGTTTGGTTCCTGGATGAATGAGAGAGCAATTGTTTACCGCAAACTGAATAATATTCCAGCAGAATGGGGAACGGCTGTCAACATTCAGTCAATGGTTTTTGGAAATATGGGTGAAGACTCCGGAACCGGTGTAGCATTTACAAGAGATGCTGCAACCGGCGAAAATGTTTTTTATGGTGAATATCTTTTCAACGCCCAGGGTGAGGACGTTGTTGCCGGCACAAGAACTCCGCATCCTATACTGGAATTGAAAAAAGATAATCCGAAAATCTATAAACAGCTTGATGAAATAAGATCGGTCCTTGAAAAACATTATAAAGAAATGATGGATATCGAGTTCACCATTCAGCAAGGTAAGCTATGGATGCTGCAATGCCGTGTTGGTAAGCGAACAGGTTTCGCTGCAATCAAAATGGCTGTTGATATGGTAAAAGAAAAATTAATTTCCAGGGAAGACGCAATTTTAAGAATTGAACCAAACCAGCTTAATCAATTGTTAAGGCCAATCTTTGATCCGGCAGAAAAAAGTAAGGCGATCAGTAACGGAAAATTACTTGCAAAAGGTTTGAATGCCGGACCTGGTGCTGCTTCAGGTAAAGTTGCACTAAGTGCCCAGGATGCCGAAGAAATGGCAGCAAAGGGTGATCCAGTTATTCTTGTAAGAATTGAAACTTCACCGGAGGATATTAAAGGTATGAATGCTTCCGAAGGAATTTTGACAGCCAGAGGAGGAATGACATCACACGCTGCACTTGTTGCAAGGCAGATGGGTAAAGTTTGTGTTGCCGGATGTGGAGCATTAAAAATTAATTACCAGTCAAGAACGATTGGCGTTGAAGGGAAAAACATTGTTGTGAAAGAAGGAGAATATATTTCGATTGACGGTTCAACAGGTGAAGTGATTGAAGGTAAGCTTGAAACAAAACCGTCGGAAGTGATACA
>DATDOL010000041.1:0-2582 GCA_035293265.1 Ignavibacteriaceae bacterium
TCACTCCCATTAGCTGGAATTGTAAAAAAAAAATATCCCGGTTGCAGAATTACTTTTCTGCTGAGAGAATACACTAAACCCCTGGCTGAAAATCATCCTTATATTGATGAAGTGATGATTCTAAAATCTGATAATAATAAATTGAGCTTTCGCGAAAATATTAAGCAGATTAAATCAAAAAAATTCGATACCTGTATAATTGTTAACCCCGCTTTTTCTGTTTCATTACTTCTTTTTCTTTCAAACATTAAAGTAAGAATCGGAACCGGTTACAGACTCTATTCGTTTTTATTTAACAGGAAAGTTTATGAGCACAGGAAGTATGGCGAGAAGCATGAACTGGAATTTAATGTAAAACTTCTTAAAGAAATCGGGATAGAGGAAACGATCTCAACAGAAAATGTTGAATTCTTCCTCAGCGTAAAAGCCGAACATCTTGAAAAAGTTAAATTAATCTTAAATGAATCCGGAATAACGGCAGGTAATAAACTGGTCATAATTCATCCAGGCAGTGGTGGAAGCGCTGTTGATCTACCAATTGAAAAATTAACGGCATTAAATAAACTACTTTCAAAAATGGAAAATGTGAAAGTGGTAGTTACTGGCGATTCGAGTGAATGGGATCTTTGTGAAAAATTAATTAATCACGAAAATGTTTTTAACTTAGCGGGCAAATTAAATTTAAATGAATTGTGTGCACTGATCAGTCTTTGTGATCTTTTTATTTCAAATTCAACAGGTCCGATTCACATAGCTGCAGCACTTGATAAATATGTAATCGGGTTTTATCCTAAAATTCCATCCTGTTCACAAAACAGGTGGGGACCGTATACTAAAAAGAAAGCAATATTTACACCTGCAATTGACTGTGTTAATTGTACGCGGGAACAATGCGAAAAATTAAATTGTATGAACAGTATTGATATTGGCAGAGTATTTGAGCAAGCTGGAAGTGTTTTAAGAAAGTAATAAAATTGGAGAAAAAATGTTCGCTAAAAGCTGTTTATTAATAATCTTATTTTCTGCATTATCCTTTTCGTTTGATTTAGAAGATAGCACTAAAAGCGGAGAGTTCAGGAAAATCGAGCATAATGCCTTCAAGGAAGGTGAAAAGCTTGTATTTGATCTTGACTATGGATTTGTCACAGCAGGTGTTGCAATGTTCAGTATTCCACGAATTAAAAGAATCTCCGGCAGAGAAGTTTATCACATCTTGTTTGAAGTAAATTCAGTTCCAAGTTTTGATTGGTTCTATAAAGTAAGGGACAGGTACGAAACTTATGTTGATGTTGAAGGTGTTTTTCCATGGAGATTTGAACAGCATATCAGGGAAGGAAGTTATACCAGGGATTTCGCAGCATTTTTTGATCAGCGAAGACGAATAGCAAAAACCAGTGAGGGTGAGTACGAAATTCCGTTATATGTGAATGACATGGTTTCTGCATTCTATTATGCAAGAACTTTAGATTATTCGAATTTAAAGATTAACGACCGAATTCACCTTGAGAATTTTTACAAAAATAAAGTTTATGATCTTGACGTTAAATATCTTGGGAAGGAAACTGTCACTGTACCTGCAGGAACATTCGATTGTTTAGTTGTTGAACCGTTAGTTAAGGAAGGTGGATTATTTAAACACGAAGGTAACATTATTGTTTGGTTAACAGACGACGAAGTAAAAATGCCTGTTAAAGTTAAAACCAAAATAGTCATCGGTTCTGTGGACGCAAATTTGTCTCACTACGAAGGAATTAAAGGTCAGCTAAAATCCAGACGGAAATAAAATTATTCACGAATTACTTTTCAAAGCAGCACCGGTCAATTCTTTTTATTAATAAACTATTTATTTCTTATCTTTCGTTTAACTAAACTTCTTACAAATTTAAAGTTAATTCTTATTGATGGATGATTTTGAAAACAGACCGGAATCTGAAAATCCGGATGAAAACGAAACTGAAAATAATCTTGTTTCTGAAAAAGCAGCAGTCCCCGAACCTTTAATTTCACCAATTGCCGCTGCATTCCTGGGTTTGATAGGCGGGTTTTTACTATACCAGATCGGCGGCGGTTTACTGACAGTTTTAATATTCGGAATTGATATTGAAGCTGCTCCTGTTAATGGTCTGAGGCTGATGACTATTGCAGGACAAATTCTTTTTATTCTTCTGCCTGCTTTGGTCTTTACAAAATGGATTTATCGTGATGTCTCTTCGATCATTTCATTAAAAATCCCAAGACTATCAGAAATTGCGTTCTTCACACTTGGAATAATTATCCTGACACCAATGCTTCAAAGCTATCTTTATATCCAGAATTATTTCATCGATTACCTTGCACGGAATTACTCAGCAATTAATTCTATAAAATCTTTATTGGATTCTTTGAATGAACTCATTGAGAAAACGTTCGGTAATTTACTCAAAGCAGATAACTTGCCTGAAATGCTGCTTGTAGTGATTGCAATTGCAATTGTTCCCGCATTAAGTGAAGAAGTAATGTTCAGAGGATTTATACAAAGAAGTTTTGAACAAAAAATAAAACCATTTTGGGCTGCGTTTATTACAGCTGTGTTTTTCAGCTTA
>DATDOL010000042.1:0-3672 GCA_035293265.1 Ignavibacteriaceae bacterium
GCAATTACTCTAACATCAACCTTTTGTTCAATTGATGATCCTACTTTCTCGATATCTCCGCTCTGGAGAACACGCAATAACTTCACCTGGAAATTTTCTGAAATCTCACCAATTTCATCCAGAAAAATTGTTCCTTTATCAGCAGCTTCAAATTTTCCGATTTTATCTGTTAAAGCTCCTGTAAATGAACCTTTGACATGCCCGAATAATTCACTCTCAAGCAGATTTTCAGAAAGTGCTCCGCAGTTTACTGTAATGAAATTATTATTTTTTCTCTGGCTTAATGAATGAATGGCATTTGCTGCAAGTTCTTTACCTGTGCCGCTTTCACCGAAGATCAGTATTGTCGAATTTGTCGGAGCTGCTTTTTCTATCAACTCAACAGCTTTTGCCATTTCTTTTGAACGGTAAACCATGCCAAAGAATTCCTGTATATCATTATTTGTCTGAATTGCTGCAGCCAATTTATCTTCTTCATTTTCTTTCAGCCGGTCGATTTCATTTTTTAAAATTTTTATTTTGTCAATTAATTGCCCGGATCCATCCCCGTCTTTCATATCTAATTCATTCTGCAGCCCGGTCAATTCGCTCTCTTTATTTTTTAATAATGATTTTAAAACTTCACTTTCGTCAATCATACCCTTCAGCATGTTTCTGTATGTTACGGAGCCGAAAATTCCATCAACCAAAATAACCGCGAGAAATGGCAGTAGGAAGAAAGCCAACGCAAGCTTAATATTTAAAGATGTATAGATTAAAAATGTTATTAAAATGAAAACCAGAACATACAACAGGTAGTAAATAAATTTTCTTGAGGTTTTTTTGTGATGAATAAATAAAAGCAACAGCACAGTAATTGAAAAAAACAATGTCGAGGCAAAATAAAAGCCGAAATCATAGTATCGTGAATTTAAAAGATTATCAACGGCGAACGCATGCAATGCTGCCCCGGGCATTATTTCGTCAAATGAAGTGTTGAATGTATAAGCAATCTGCTCATCGCTAATTCCAATTATAACAATTTTATCTCTGAACTTTTGGAGCATTCCTGAATCAGATTGTAGGAGGTTAAAATATTCTGTAACACTGTAGTTTTTAAATTTCTTCCAGGAAGAAATATAATTAACGGGGATTGCTGCAATCGTTCTGTTAAGTCCGGATAGCTTTTGAGAAAACGACTGTTCTTTTATTTCATTGTAATTTATTTCCGTCGGAATTATCAACTCATCAATTAATTGATAGTTCAGGTGACCTGTTGCAATATTTTCATCCAGAAGTTTTGGACTCGGGTAACTTAACGAATCAGTATAAAATTGCCCGCCGATTTCTATCAGCTTCCCGGCTTTAGAGCTTAGCACAACCCGGCCGGATTTTAGTATCTCATTTTTAAGTAAATCTTCATAGATGGACTGAGTAACAAATCTTGAACTCAGAAAAATCTCCAAACCAATGGTTCTTACTTGCTGTTTTGTTAAGCTGTTGATCAGAAGTGCGTAGTAACTGCGTTTAATTGGCCAGGGTCCGATTCTGTCAATATCATTTGCAGAAATATGAATGATGATAATATTTGTATCCGGCTCGACTTCCCCTTTAATTTGAGAATAAACGTTTTCAATACTTTTGTTTATGCTTCTTGCCGGGTTTCTGAAAGCAACGAGCGCTAAAACTACCAGCAGGACAGTTACAAGTTTTATTAATAATTTATTTTTTTCAGTCACAACTGATGATGTAAAATATTTAACAGATCAACAAATTAAATATATGAATTTGAAAGGATTGAAATAAGAACCAGCACATTAGTGAATAAAGGTAAATATTATGGTGAAATTTTGATAATATTAAATTTATTTGAAGTTTTTGCCTTAATAACATCAAAATAATTTCTTAAATTTTATAGTAAGATTTTCAAAATTTTATTCAGCTATCAAAGTGAGTATAATGAAACACCTTCTTAGAATTTTAATACTGGCTTTTTCTGTCCTGCTTCAAACCGGCTGTCTTAAGGTAGAAACTAACATCACAGTCAATAAAGATGGCAGCGGTACTATAAACGAAACCATAATGATGAGCAAAGTTTTTGCAGACATTCTTACTGAGTTTTCTCAACCTGTTGATGATTCAGGTGCAACCCAGGAATTCTCTCTGTTTAATGAAGATGAACTGATAAAAGCAGCAGGAAGTTACGGTGAAGATGTTACCTATGTTTTCGGTGAGCGTATAAGTAATCTTGAATGGGAAGGATTCAAAGCAACATATTCTTTTGATGATTTAAATAAAATTCAACTAAGACCTGATCCTGACAGTAAAGTTTCAGTTGGTATGGGTGAGGATGAATCCACAGACGAATCTCTTGATTATTACTTCTTTGATTTTGCCGGTGGCGACATTTCGCAGGTTACGATCGACAGACCCGACATTGAAGCAGATTTTAATGATGATGATACACTTGAGCAGGAGATCGAAATTGAGGATGAAGAAATCAATGATCAATTCTTAAATATGATGGAGGGGATGAGCGTACTTATTACGATGCAATTTGAAGGTGAGATTGTTCAGACAAATGCTTCATATATTGAAGGCTCTAAAATAACTTTAATCAGTCTTGACATCGGGAAATTATTGCAGGATAAAGAAAACCTGAAAATGTTTAAGAAAAAACAACCTTCAAGCATTGAAGAACTTCAGGAGATGGTTGAGAAAGTCCCGGGAATGAAATTGGAATTACAAAAACCGGTTACGGTAAATTTTAAATAACAAAATTCTTTGAAATAGATTTAAAGGAATACGAAAAATGAAAAAAACACTAATTGCACTTTTAGCTCTTTTATCAAGCAGCATAGTTTTCGCACAGGCTGAAGAAGAAAAACTTGGAGAAGAAATTACTCTGACTGAAAAAACCAGCATCAACGATATACTTTCTGATCCTGAGAATTATCTGGATCAGGTTGTGCTTGTTGAAGGAGAAGTTGTTGATGTTTGTCCAGAGATGGGCTGCTGGATGGAATTGAAGTCTGAATCGGAAGAAAAAGTTATAAAAGTTAAGGTTAAAGACGGCGACATAGTTTTTCCGATGGAAGCAATAGGAAAAACAGCAATGGTCGAAGGGAAAGTTTATAAAATAGAATTAACTGAAGAAGAAGCTGTTGGATATATGGAACATCTTGCAGAAGAAAAAGGTCAGGAGTTTGATCCTTCAACGGTTAAAGGACCGATGACTATTTACCAGATAAAAGGAATTGGAGCAGAAATTTATCCGAAAGAAGGATAATATTATTCCTCCTGGTCTTCAGCCGCCTTTTCGGCGGCTTTTTTATTTATTTAAATGTGTCGTATTATTTATGAGTTTGCTCTAATATGAATGAAAATATTCAGGAAAGACAAATCTTAACCTATCCGGTTTTTTTTGAGTTGATTTACCGGTTCGGAAACATAATCGCAACTTTACTGTTGATCTCGTACCTAGTCCCGGTAATTTTTTATATTGATCAAAATAAAATTTTGATTATACCACTTGTTATTTCACTTATTCTTATTTACTTCCTGAATAGACATTTTATCATGCTATACAAAATTTTACCATTTAAAATAGAAGCTAATCATGAAAAAATGATCTGCCGGAATTTTATCTTTTCGAGAAAAGAAATAATTATTTATTATACAGACATACAATCA
>DATDOL010000043.1:0-4082 GCA_035293265.1 Ignavibacteriaceae bacterium
ACAATCATCTAAGGCAACACTAATTGCGCTTATTGAACGACTTAGAGAAAAGGATTTTGTTCTGCTCGATGTTCAATATATGACCACTCATTTAAAAATGTTTGGCGCTGTTGAAATTTCTTTTGAGGAATATACGAAGCTTCTTTACACAGCTTACACAAGAGGGTGTGAGTTTTAGAAAAATCAAATTTACTTAATAAGAATCATCTTTTTCGTATCTGAAAAATCTCCTGCGTTGATGGAGTAGAAATAGACACCACTTGGAACATTCGAGGCATCAAATTTAATTTCATAATTGCCTGCCGGTTTTTCTTCATCAACAAGAGTTATAACTTCTTTCCCAAGTAAATCATAAACTTTAAGTTTTACGTTTCCGCTTTGAGGGAGCTGATATCTTATCGAAGTTGTTGGATTAAAAGGATTGGGATAATTTTGAAAGAGTAAAAACTCAATGGGGACAATTACTTCATGTTCATTAATATCAGTTGTACTTTCGACTGTTCTGTAAATCCCTGATTCTGTGCCAGCAAACAGAATACCTTCTGAATTACAGGCTAAAACATATCCACAACTTCCTTGTGGTAAGCCAGAATTGAAAGATTCCCAACTATCACCACCATTAGTTGTCCGGATAATTCCCTGGCACCAACCCCACCAATTATCAAAAGTCCCAGCATAAATGAATTCATTATTATCTAGTATGAGAGTTGTAGCTCTCGCACTTGAGCCTGCTGATATCCAATCGTAACCTAAGTTTTCTGATTTAAATATGGCGCCGCCATAGCTATGAGGTGCTGTATCAACCAAACCTAGGAAAATAACGCCTGCCGAAGTGCTACTAAATGTTTCCGGCCAAAACCAGACATCAAAAAAATTCATTTGTTCCCAGCTATCACCATAATCAATTGATCTGACTATATAATTATAGTCATTCATTTCACTGACAGTTACAAAAAGATAATCCTTTATAGGTCCAGTTTTAGGTATGTACAATTCGTTAAGACTATAATAATATGTAAGCCCATTAATTATTTCTTCCCAACTTTCACCGTTATTTGGGAAGCGATACATTCCTCGACCACGTATCACTGCAAAAAGATGACCACTACTATTAATATCTAAGTCGCTAATTGAGTAACTAATTAATGAATCATTCAGATGTATCCAGGTTTCACCCTTATCAAGAGATTTGAAGATTCCACCTCCGCCACCGGTTCCTATAAACATTTCGCCCTGACTATTAAACACAATTGATGTAACATAAAATCCGTTATAAATAGATGTCCATTCATCTCCATTGTTAGTTGACTTAAAAAAATCAAAGTAAGTTCCCGCATAAAGATTATCATCACTATCTATTGCCAGTACTGTAAATGTATTCCCTTCTTTAGGATCACCAACTGGTTCCCATATATTCTGTTGGGAAAATGTTGTTAATGATATTATTAGAAAAGTTATAGATGTATTTAATAATTTCATTGTTTACTCCAGGGTTTTATATCTTATGGTGTAAACTGGTAGGGAAGATAACACCATCGAATTCTTTAAGAAGAAAATAACCCTTGCACCAATATGATGCAAGGGTTATAAATTGATAGAAAATAATTACTTATGGAATAGCGCTATCTAATACAATTTTCTTTGATCTAGGTATTTTCTCAGCTTATCAGCCAATTCCTTGCCATAGTGGTATTTAATAAAGAGCAGATTTTTTTCATCTTCACTTAAATCCGGATTCGCTCGGGAAATTGCACGCTTGGAAAGTTTTAAAATAGATGAACTGAATGATTGAACCTGGTCAAGCTTTTGAGTCGTATTCAGCTTTCTCAAAAGCGAAATAAGCACTCTTTCGACTTGAGGGTTTGTATCTGTTGATTGTGTTATCATATTTACTTAAGGCTTTACTAAAATCAATTCCTTCTGCGGAGAAGATAAAAACTCACAGCCATTCTTTGTTATATAAACTTCTTCTTCAATTGTTGAAACACCGTAACCTTCAATAGGCAGTCTCGGCTCGATAGTAAAAACCTGTCCTTCTTCAAGCGGAATAAATGGTGCGTTGCCGTATCTTTCCCATGAAGGAAACATTCCTGCAACTCCGTCGTGAACGGTTTTGCCAACCTGGTGACCAAGTCCATGAGGATACTCAGGATAACCATTTTTTGTAATGTAAGATCTTGCAATCGTATCCATATCCACACCTTTAACTCCGGGCTTCATTGCATTAGCTACTTTTTGAATTGAGTCGCGGATAACTTCAAATCCTTTTTGAACAGGTGTCGGAGCTTTTGTTTCACCATCATTCAAAATGTACCATGTTCTCTGTAAATCAGAACAATAGCCTTTAAACTTAATTCCGAAATCCATATTAACCACTGTTCCTTTTTTAATTACTTTATCGCTTGGACCTTCGTGGGGACCGTTCGGATTCGGACCGGCAAACACAGCAGGACAATGTGTTTCTTCCCAGGCCGGTTCATAACCTTTTTCTGTATGAAGTTTTCTCACATAATTTGCAATTTCAATTTCTGTCATTCCCGGTTTCATAAATTTCGTAACGGCATCAAAAATTTTCAAAGTCTCTTTGATTGCTTCTTTCATTAAAGCAACTTCGGTTTGGGATTTTCTTCCTCTTAAAGCAGAAATAATTTCTTCAGAGCTGATAAGTTTTTTTGCAAAATCAGTTCCTTCAAGATGATCTAACAATATCTGGTACATACCATAAGTCAGTCCATCGCAGAGCACAGATGTTTTGGAAAAATTAATGGCAATCTTTTTCGGATCCTTCTTTGTAAGATATTCTCTGAAAGGCTCTCTGATGGATTTTAAATAAGTGATTATGTTTTTGTACAAACCTGCTTTCTTGAAATTTCCTTCTTCCATCGAACCTACGATTGCCGTAGTATCGCCATCTTTATTAATAAAAAAAGCTGCCTGCCAGGTCGAGTTTGTTCCAATGATCATATCCATTACCGGGTCAGTCATCATTGAACTTTCACGTACAAACGTCAGCCACATATCAATGTTCTTTTCCTTAAGGATTCCAACAGTCTGATCTATTTTTTCTCTGAATATCTGTTTTTCCACGTTCATTCCTTTCGCAGCTAATAATTTGAAATTAATTTATAGCAATTTATCAATTAACAGAAGAATTTGCTATTTGATTCCGGCATTGGGAAAATTTATTTCCTAAAACCAGTAATTGCCTGTATTGATTATTGGGGTTTTGTAATAACTATTTTGTAATTTTGAATCAGCAATTTAAATACTTTATGCATCGAAGAAGTGTAAATGCTTTTTATAATTTAAGGGGAGATTTTCAAGCCACGAAACACTTTAAATTCATCTTATACAAACATTGATTTTTTTTACTACTAATTCCCGTTTGAGAGGTTATTATGTCTGAGTATGTTTCAAAATTATTGGCTGATGTAAAAGCCAAAAATCCCAACGAGCCTGAATTTCACCAGGCAGTTGAGGAAGTTTTAGGTTCACTCGATCTTGTTCTGCAGCGTCATCCCGAATACCGTTCTATGAAAATTCTTGAAAGAATGGTTGAACCGGAAAGAACTATTACTTTCCGTGTTCCATGGATGGATGACCAGGGACAGATTCATATCAACCGCGGTTACAGGATTGAAATGAACAGTGCAATTGGTCCTTATAAAGGTGGATTAAGATTTCACCCGTCTGTAACACTTGGCATTTTAAAATTTTTAGCATTCGAACAGGTTTTCAAAAATGCATTAACAACACTTCCGATGGGCGGAGGAAAGGGCGGTTCCGATTTCAATCCCAAAGGAAAAAGCGATAATGAAGTAATGCGTTTTTGCCAGAGCTTTATGACGGAACTGTGCCGTCACATTGGACCAAACACAGACGTTCCTGCTGGTGACATCGGAGTCGGTGCAAGAGAAATCGGTTATCTTTACGGTCAATACAAACGCATCAGGAATGAATCAACAGGTGTTCTGACAGGTAAAGGAATTAATTGGGGAGGATCGCTGGTAAGACCGGAAGCAACCGGCTTTGGGTGCGTTTATTTTGCTGAGGAAATGTTAAAAACTCGAAACACAAATTTT
>DATDOL010000044.1:0-4784 GCA_035293265.1 Ignavibacteriaceae bacterium
CAGGACGCTGTAAAGGTAGATCCTAAACATTACAAAGTTGAATTTGAAAATGACCAGGTCCGGGTATTAAGAATTACTTATGGACCAGGCGAAAAATCTGTTATGCATGAACATCCCGATGCTTTTGCAATATTCTTGACTGATTTGGAAGGTAAATTCACTTTCCCTGACGGAACGACTCAAGAGAATACTCCAAAAGCGGGCACGACCTTGTGGACACCTGCAGGAAAACATTTGCCCGAAAATACCGGAGATAATCCCTTTGAACTCATTCTGGTCGAAATGAAAAACAAATAATATCAAAATAGAAACGCATTCTAATAAATAATTATTCACATAATACAAAGGAGTAAGTCCTATGAAACTGTTCAAACAAATCTTTGCAATAATTATTGTTGCAATTCTTCTTCTCAGCGGAAACATTTTCGCTCAGGAAAGCGAGCAGCCATTGCTTGTTGTAAGCTTTCAGAAAGTTAAAATGGGGGAAATTCAGAATGCAACTAAAACCATTAACGAAAAATTTGCCCCGATACTAAATGGTTTGGTAGATGAAGGAATGCTGGAAAGCTGGGGCTTATTTAATCATACCTGGGGTGATGAATGGAATATGAATGTCTGGTATGTGGCAAAAGATATGATGGCGTTCGAAAAATTCTGGGAAGAGTATATGAAGCGGATCAGTGAAAAGCAACCGACTGCCTGGGCAGAGTTAAGAGGATATATTATGGAACATAAAGATAATATTTACACAATTATGAACCAGTACCCTTTGCCGCCACAACAATAATTAGAGTATTATAAAATAAGATGTCATCCTTAACGGGATGACATTTTTTTATAAAAAGATTCGCCTTTGATATCACAATAAATTATCATTTAAAATCAAAAGTTGTTTTATGAAAAAACGAAGTGAAATAATTTCCTTATTTATTATTACATCTATTCTTGTTGCAGGTCTTTCTCTATCTAATTGCACAAGTAATACTTCAAAGAATCGTAAAAGCCAATTAGCAGGAATGTACAAATTACACATAGCTGAAAATCTGGATTCGAATGGTGAATGGCAGGAAGATCCCTGGACGAAGGATGGAACGGGTTATATTCTGTATGATGGTTTAGGACATATGGCTGTCCAGATTACACCACGCGGGTACAAGGATTATGAATGGATGAATGAGAAAGAATCAACTATCTCTGCTAGAGTACAAGAAAAAATTGACAGTATGTCTGTTGATGAACTAAAGAAGGCTGTAAAAGAATTTTCATCGAGCTATGTTTACATTGCCAACTATAATGTTGAAGATACAGCTGATATTGTTCAACATCATCGCATTTCATCATCTATACCAGCTGTTTGGAGTACAACTGTAAGGAGAGCTTTTTCTTTTAGCGGTGATACTTTGATACTAAGGGTTCTAGAGAGTAATCGCAGACTGAAATGGATAAAACAGGATTAAATCGACACGTCAAATTCTAAATCTAGAACGAGCAAAATCAAATTATTTTTCAATTTAAAAAACTTTTATGAAAGCAAAATCAATCAAGGGAAACACTGTTAAATAAATTGTTCAGGCAAAAATTTTATAACGCAGTCATAATGAAATGAAACTAACCATAAAACAAGAAAAGGAAGTAATGCAGGTGTATAACGCCCTCTGGGATAGCTATCTCAAAGGCGATATGAAAGCAATGACTTCTTTTCTCGATGATGATTTCAAAGGGATAGGCTCTACGGAAGGTGAGGTGTTCTTTAATAAAAAAGAAGCAATGCGGTTTTATAAAGCAACCGCAGCACAGATTGCTGGTAAAGCTGAATTTAGAAATAGGAGTATAAAGATGAAGCCTATAGATGGTCTCATTCTTATCACCGAGCAGGCAGACTTTTATATTCTTATTGATGGTGAATGGACTTTCTATTCCAAAGTTAGACTGTCATCCTTACTGCAGAAAAAAGAAAAAGACTGGAAGTTTATACAGCTGCATAGTTCGTTGCCTGATACAAGAGCGGAGGAAGGTGAACAGGTTGCTTCTGAAAAAATTGCAGCAGAGAACCTACAACTCCGGGACGCAATAAAAAGACGCACGATAGAACTGGAACATAAAAACAGAGAACTCGAACTAGAAGCGGCATTGGAAAAGGTTCGCTCTTCAGCATTAGCTATGAAAAAAACCGCTGATATGGTAGATGTTTGTCGCATCATTTCGGATCAACTGCAATTGCTTAAAGTAAAACATATCAGAAATATACAAACCGCAATTATCAATGAGACAAAAGGTATTTATCTGAACTATGAATACTTCACTCAATATAAAACTACCAGCGTACTAGAGATTGAAATTAAACTTCATCCTGTCGTAATAGAATTTGTAAATGAAATCCAAAAATCAAGTGACGCATTTTTTACAAAAGCTTTTAAAGGAGAAGCATTGGTGGATTGGCGGGAATACAGAAAAAAGACCAATCAAAATGCGGATCCGATACTTGATGAAGTAAAATCAGTCCATTATTATTTTTATTCCATTGGTCCAGGTGCGTTGGGTGTTTCCACTTATGCTCCATTGAACGAAGAAGATATTGCTGTTTTCAAGCGCTTCCGGAATGTATTTGACCTTGCCTACCGAAGGTTTATTGATATCGAGCTTGCCATTGCTCAGACAAAAGAAGCGAGGCTTGAAACTGCGCTTGAAAGAGTTCGTGCAAGAACTATGGCAATGCAAAAAAGTGAAGAGCTCAAAGAGGTAATTCAGGTTGTATACGAACAATTCGTTCACTTAAATATCTATATTGAACATACAGGGTTTGTTATGGATTATAAGGCAAGGGACGATTACGATATTTGGATAGCTGACAAGCTCGGGGCTCCCTCTCAAGTAACAATTCCTTATTTTGATTCTGTGTATTACAATCGTTTTAATGAAGCAAAAGAAAAAGGAATGGATTTCTTTGCCACCAATCTGACTTTTGAAGAAAAAAACAGATTTTATCAAAAGCTTTTTAAGTATGTCCCCGGATTGCCGGAGGAAGCAAAGGAATTTCTTTTTAGTTGCCCTGGCCTTGCAGTATCGACTGTATTGTTAGAGAATGTTTGCCTGTACATCGAGAATTTTTCGGGTATTTCTTATTCAGATGAAGAGAATAACACGCTCATGCGCTTTGGAAACGTATTCCAACAAACCTATACCCGTTTCCAAGATCTTCAAAAAGCAGAAGCACAGGCAAGAGAAGCACAGATAGAAGCAGGACTCGAAAAGATAAGATCAAAAGCTCTTGCTATGCACAACAGTGCAGATATGATATATACGGCAAAGGAAATATTTAATGTTTTAAAAGAATTGGGATTGAAACCTGTCAGAAGCGGATTAAGTGTAGTTATAGATGCAAAGAAAAAAGAATGGGATGCATGGAGCATTACTGAAGGGGCAGATGAAGAAATTATCCCGATGAGTTCCCGTTTTACTTCAAATGTGCATTCTGTATCTGAAAGCATATTTCAGCACTGGAAACGTCAGGATGAATACTGGCAGATTGAAATTGAAGGTGATGAACTCAAAAATTTTGTAAAAGCCATGCCGAGAAATTATATGCCTTTAAATAAAAAGACAGGCGGCTTGCCGTCCGGTACAGATAGAATATTCTTTCATTACTTTTCATTTAAAGAAGGTGTCGTATTTGCAGGTGCCGCAAATCCTTTTTCGGAACAAGAAATATCTATTATGAAAAGGTTTACAAAGGTTTTCGCTTTTGCATATACGCGTTATCTTGATTTGCAGAAAGCCGAAAATCAGGCAAGAGAAGCAAAGATTGAAGCAGCTCTCGAACGAATCCGGTCTCGTACCATGGCAATGCAACATAGTGAAGAACTTCAGGAAGCCGCATTATTATTATTCCACCAAGTAAAAGATTTGGGTGTTGAACCCGGAAGTTGCGGCTTTAATATCTGGGAAAAGAATACAAATAATACGAGATCCTGGATGAGTTCTCCGCAAGGCGGCTTTCAACCTTCATTCAAATTGTCACATTCAGAAAGTCCAATCTACAAAGACGTATACTCTGCTATGGAAAAAGGTGAGGAGTTTTTCGTACGCGAATCCAGCGGTGAAGAACTGAAGAATCATTTTAAATATTTGACTACTGTCCCTGTAATCGGAGATGTTATAAAAAAATACTTTGAGACTGGTTATCAATTTCCCGAGAAAATATTTTATCAAATTGCTTTTTTTAAACAGGGTTATCTGACATTTCATTTGCATGAGCCAAGTTCTGAAGCAATTGATATTTTTAAACGTTTTGCCAATGTCTTTGAACAAACATATACCCGTTTCCTCGATCTGAAAAAAGCAGAAGCACAGGCAAGAGAAGCACAGATAGAGGCATCATTGGAAAGGGTGAGAGCCCATGCCATGGCAATGCATAATTCAGCAGATTTATCTTCTACAGTAAATATCTTTTTTAAAGAGTTAAAAACTCTTGGTATAACGCCAATGCGATGTGGTGTGGGTGAAATGCTTGAAGAAACACATACCTCAGACCTGGTATTTACTACGGCCGATAAACAGGGGGAGTTGTATGAGCTGCCTGGAAAACTCAAACACGAAGGGCATCCCGTGGTAGAGAATATTTACAACTATTGGAAACGGCAGGAAGAGTATCATCCTGTTCTGCAGGGAGCCGATATCAATGCTTATTACCGGGTGATAAAATCTCAAATGGCATTACCTGATTTTCCGGAATATGCCATACATTTTGGTAATTACTTTTATTTCAGGGAAGGATACTTTTTTGC
>DATDOL010000045.1:0-7068 GCA_035293265.1 Ignavibacteriaceae bacterium
ACTGCTGAGACAGCTGCAGGTTAATGATGTTGATATCAGGAAAGATCCAAATTCTGCCGATGTGGTAATTATCAATACTTGTGGATTTATTGAAGCAGCTAAGGAAGAATCTGTAAATACAATTCTTAGTGCTGTTGCTAACAAAAGAGAAGGTAAAGTAAAAAAAGTATTTGTTGCTGGCTGCCTGTCGGCAAGATACAAGGATGAATTGAAGAATGAAATTCCTGAAGTTGATTTTTATTTCGGGACTGAGGATTATGAAAATATTTTAAAAGAATTAGGCGGCGAGCTTAAGTACAATCTTCTTGGTGAAAGATTGATGACAACTCCTTCACATACGGCTTATCTTAAAATATCAGAAGGATGTGATCATCCATGTTCATTTTGTGCTATTCCAATAATGCGAGGGAAGCATAAGTCAAAACCAATTGATGATCTTGTGCGTGAAACCGAATTTCTTGCCGCAAATCATACTAAAGAATTAATCCTAATAGCACAGGATACGACCGACTATGGAAAAGATCTTTACAATAAAAAAAATCTTCCTGAACTTATGGACAGGTTAAGCCGGGTAAATGGAATTGAGTGGATCAGACTAATGTATGCTTATCCGTCACGATTTCCTTCAGGCTTAATTGATGAGATTGCAAATAACGATAAGGTTTGTAAGTATATCGATATTCCTCTACAGCATATTTCTGATAAAATCCTCAAATCGATGAGAAGAGGAATTACAGCGAAGCAGACAAGAGAACTTTTGAACGATTTAAAAAATAGGATTCCGGGATTAACTTTGCGAACCACTTTTATAGTTGGTTATCCGGGAGAATCGGAAAAAGAATTTGAGGAACTTTGTAACTTTGTGGAAGAAATAAGGTTTGACAGAATTGGAACTTTTACTTATTCTTTGGAAGAAAACACAACTGCTTATCCATTAGCTGATCCTGTTCCGGAGAAAGTTAAAAAGGAAAGACAAGGAATTTTGATGGATATTCAAAAAAATATTTCAAGTTCAAATAACAAGGAATTAGTTGGTAAAGAATTGAAGGTTCTAGTTGAGCACCAGGAAGGCGATTATTATGTTGGAAGATCTTACAGGGATGCCCCCGAGGTAGACGGTGAAGTGCTGATTCCCATAAAAAATAATAGATTGAATTTTGGGAATTTTTATAATACTATTGTCTATGATTTTAATGAGTATGATGTATTTGCCAGGAAAATAAAGTAACAGGGAAGCAAAAATGAAAACATTAATTTTAGCGGCATTGTGTTTTATCTCTACTGCAGATCTCTTTTCTCAGTTAGAAAATTTTGATGAGGTGCCGGTACAACGAGTAAAGTATTTCCAGGATTTTCTCACTTTTTTAGATAAAGATAGCACGACAAGGTTAGATGTATTTGTCCAGGTGCCATATCAGGAAGTTCAATTTATAAAAACCGGGCAGGGCTTTGAAGCTGATTATACCGTAACGGTTTCTATTTATGATGAAGGAAAGAACAACCTGATTACGGAAAAAATATGGAATGAAAAAATTGTTGCAATTGGATTTGATGTAACAGTTTCAAAAGACAATTATAATCTCAGCTTCAGATCATTCACACTTGCCCCAGGAATTTACTTCATTAAGACATCAATTCTGGATAAAGATTCCCGGCGGGAGTTTAGTTCCGAAAACCTGTATACTATCCGTGATTTAAGGCAACAGCCCTCCATCAGTGATGTAATGATTGTTGCGGATATTAAAAATGTTGACGGCAACAGCAAGATGGTCCCGAATATTTCAAGAAATATTTCTACAAATACCGATGGGTTGCCAATGTTCTTCGAAGTATATACGGACTCGGCGGGCGAATATACTTTTGATTTTATAATCTCCGATAAAGAAAATCTTGAGATTTATAAAATGTCACATAAAAAAACTTTAAACAAGGGAAATAACCAATTGTTCTATACGCTTGACAGCCTTTCCCTCAATCTCGGTACATTCTTAGTAAGTGTCAATCTCAAAGCTGGGAAGGACAGCTTATTGAGCACAACCAGAAAGTCTTTTATATCAAGATGGAAAGGTGTCCCGGCTTCAATCACAGATCTTGATAAAGCAATTGAACAGCTTGTTTATATCGCCAGCCCGGAGGAACTCGAAACAATTAAAAACTCTACAGACACGATGGAAAAAACTAAAAATTTTGTCGAGTTTTGGAAGAAAAAAGATGCGAATCCTAAGGATGAAAACAATCCTGCATTCGAAGAATATTACAGAAGAGTTACTTATTCGAATGAAAACTTTTCAAACTATACTGAAGGATGGCGCTCCGACAGAGGAATGGTTTTAATCATTTTGGGTTTGCCTAATAATATTGATCGTCATCCGTTTGAGTACGATTCCAAACCTTATGAAGTCTGGCAATACTATGACCTGAACAAAAGTCTTGTTTTTGTCGATAACACAGGGTTTGGCGATTACAGATTAGTTACTCCTTTATATGGAGATCTTTTCAGGTATAGATATTAATATCGGCGCACAAGTTTGGTTTTACGAAAATGTTTGATGCTGAATTTTTCGCAAAGCAGTTTCCAGGTCTCTTATAATTTACCATAGATTTTTCCGCAGCTTGTATTATGGTTTTAACCATCACACTCAATCCTCTCCTGGAAAGAAGAATCACCTACCCAAAAATTAATTACGGAAAAGAAAATAAAAATGGCACCATTGTCTTGAAAGCAGGAGGCAAAGGTATAAATGTTTCAAGACAATTGTTAAATCTTGGATTGAACACCATTGCGCTTTCATTCTCAGGCGGTACAAACGGGAAGCTCTTTCGTGATATTTTAAGAAATGAAAAAATAAATTATATTAATATTCACACAAATGCTGAAACACGATCTGCTGATGTCATCATCGATTCTTCAACAAATTCAATTACAACCTTTTTTACAAATAATTCTGAAATTAATAAGGAAGAAAAAAATCTTTTTCTTTCAAAGATTGAAAAGATGATTGCAAACTGCGAGATAGTTGTGTTCTCAGGAAGCTCACCCTGTAAAGAAACTGATTCTATATTTCCAACTGGAATCGAAATTGCAAACATGGCTGATAAAATTTCTATCTGCGATACTTATGGAACTCATCTGAATGACTGCCTTGAATCCTCACCAACAATTGTTCATAATAATATTTATGAAATAGAATCTTCTGTTAATCTGCAATTGAAAAGTGAGAAGGATAAAATTGAATTTCTCAACCAGCTTTTTTCAAAAGGAATAAAGCAGTCATTCATAACAGATGGTGAAAAGCCAATCTACGCTGCTAATTTTGACTTTCATTATAAAGTCAACATACCTAAAATTACACCAGTCGATCCAACAGGAAGCGGTGATGCATTTACAGCAGGTGTTGCTTACGGCTGGCATTCAAAAATTACTTTCAAAGATCAACTCGCACTGGCAACAGCAATAGGAATCTGCAATGCCGGATCGATGGACACTTGTGAAGTTAGTAAAGATGAAGCATTAAAATTATCGAAAGAGATAGAAATTATTCCGGTAGGTAAAAAAACAAAAATAATTGATGACACGCCGAATTAAATATTTTATCCTGCATTTAATCCTCCTGGTTTCATTTTGTTCAGCACAGACAATAAAGAAAATTGAAATTACCGGCAACACTGTTTTCGGTGATAATGAAATAAAAAGTTGGGCTGGCATTTCAGAAGGCAGCGTTCTGTTTGAGGGGTTAACCGATTCCATAAAAGCAAGGATATCAAAAAATTTAATTCTGAACGGACATCTTCATTCTGATTTCGAAGGAACAAAGATTGAAGTTTCACCCGATTCACAATCAGCAACATTTTTATTAATTGTTAACGAAGGAACTCCCACAAGAATCAAAAATATTTTTTTCAGTGCGGATGATTCTATCAAAGTAAAAGATCACTCCGAACCATTCGAATACCTCGAAGGCGAAGTATTCAGACCTTACGAAATTGAAGCATACATAAATGAATTGCTTACCAATCTTGAAAACCAGGGATTTCCATTTGCCAGCATTACAGTTCAATCAGTTTATTTGTACGAGGATTCAACCAGCGACGAACATCTTGCCGACCTCCATCTTAAACTGAGCGAAGGAAAAGCCAGCACGATTGACCATATTGAAATTGATGGGAATACTTCTACAAAAGATTATGTTATAATCAGAGAGTTGAGGATTGATGCTGGTGAAATGTATTCTCAGGAAAAAGTTGAAGACCTTCCCAAAAGACTTAACAAGCTGCGGTTCTTTGAGCCTGTCCCGGTTCCCCGTTTCTATTTGGATCCTGATGATAAGGGTGTCCTGTTAATCAGCTTAAAAGAAAAAAACACAAATAACATCGACGGCATTATTGGTTATGTGCCTTCTTCAAATGAAAATGAATCCGGTTACGTAACAGGTCTGGTTAATGTAACTCTCAGAAATATTTTCGGTACAGGAAGAGCTGCGTCAATAAAATGGCAGAAGCTTGACAGGAATTCACAGGAACTCGAACTGAAATATTTAGAGCCATGGTTATTCAGCTACCCGTTTAATTTAAATGGCGGCTTGTTCCAGAGAATCCAGGATACTACTTATGTGCAAAGAAGACTTGACGGCAGTCTCGAATATTTAGCAACTGAAGATATATCAGCGTCAGCAGGAATCGCAACTGAAGAAGTAGTCCCGACCGTGAGAGAAATTCCGGTATTCACTGTGTATAATTCTTCAGCATTAATCACAGGTGTGAATCTGAAAATTGATTTACGTGATGATCCTCTTTCACCAACCGGCGGATTTCTTTTTGAAACAGGATACTCTTACAGCAGGAAAAAAATTAACGGACCTGAAGAATATATTTCACCTACTCTCGAAAGAAATATTAATCTTCAGCGCATCACTGCAGGTTTAAGCGGATTTTATGAAATATTTCAGCGAAATGTTTTTGCTATCAGTGTAAATGGAAAAGAGCTGAGAGGTCCTTTCTTTGAGCAGAGTGATTTGTGGAGACTTGGAGGAACAAGAACAGTAAGAGGTTACAGGGAAGACCAGTTTCTTGCCTCGCGAATTGCCTGGTCAAATCTCGAATACAGGTTATTACTCACACGGAGATCCTATATTTTTATATTTTTGGATGCCGGGTATTATTTTCGTGAAGCAGATCCTGAAAGGGGAATTGTTGAAGCCGAAGATTATATTTTCGGGTACGGACTTGGTCTGACTGTAGATACTGCGATCGGTTTGCTGCTTGTGAGCTTTGGATTAGCGGAAGGCGATTCTTTCAGCGAAGGAAAATTCCATTTTGGAATTTTGAATGAGTTTTAGCAAACAGATTTTCACCAATAGTATTTTATCGTAACTTTCAGTAATTCTTTTCAATAATTGTGAATTACTTTTGAAGGAAAAACTGATAGCAATCATCAAAATTACCAGGCCGGTAAATTTTTTAATTACCTTCGCTTCCGTAATCGTCTCAGCAATTATTTGTGCGCCTGAAAATCTTCTAATATTAAAAGTTTTTCTTGCAACTTTATCCGCAGGACTGGCAGCATCTGCAGGAAATATTATTAATGACATTTTCGATATTGAAATTGATAGAATCAATCAACCACAGCGACCACTTCCTTCCGGAACCCTTACAATCAAAGAAGCTTACTCATTTTATTTTGTCTGTCTTATCCTTTCAGTTATTCTCTCTGTCTTCGTAAGTTATTTTGCTCTTATTATTGTTGTTGTTTCAAATTTGATTCTAATAGTGTATTCAAAATATCTAAAACGAATTCCTCTTGTCGGAAATATTACAGTGGCTTTTCTAACGGGATTGGTTTTTATTTTCGGCGGAGTGGTTGTTGAAAATCCCTCTGCTGCAATCATTCCTGCATCGTTTGCTTTAATGATCAATTTGATAAGAGAGCTTGTAAAAGATATGCAGGATGTTGAAGGTGATAAAGGTGCCGGCATAATAACATTTCCAATTAAATTCGGATTTCTGAGAACAAAGTATCTCATGCTTATTCCATCAGTCATATTAATTATAATGACTACTATTCCATTCATTTATGAAATTTATAAGATCGAATATTTTGTTGTGGTAATGGTAATTGTTAATCCGCTTTTAATTTTTACTATAAAAAAATTGTTCGATGATGATTCATTGAAAAATTTGATTAAGATAAGTAATCTTTTAAAATTGAATATGATCTTTGGTTTAATAGCAATCTTCCTCGGCAAATGAAAAATTTTGATAATAGTTATCTTAGCAAAAAAATAAAATTTATCGCCGGAACAGATGAAGCCGGCAGAGGGCCTTTGGCTGGACCAGTAGTTGCGGCTGCTGTTATATTTTCTCCAGATGTTTTTATTGAAGGTGTAAACGATTCAAAAGTTTTATCTGAAACAAAAAGGGAAAAATATTTTGATGAAATCGTTTTGAGAGCTAAAGCATATTCGGTTTCAATTATTCCCGTAAAAGTTATTGATGAAATAAACATTCTCAATGCAAGTCTTCTCGCAATGAAAGAAGCTGTTTCGAATTTAAAAGTAAATCCTGACCTGGTTTTAGTTGACGGAAATAAAAGCTTCTCATCAGATATCCCAGTAATACCGATTATTAAAGGTGATTCAAAATCATTTTGCATTGCTGCTGCGTCAATTCTTGCAAAAGTAACGCGTGACAGGTTAATGAAAAAGTTGGCAGTAGAATTTCCTCGATACTTCTGGGAAAAGAATAAGGGTTATCCGACAAAACAGCACAGAGAACTGATAAAACAATATGGACCTTCTCCGCTTCACAGGAAAACTTTTTTGAGAAAAATATTGTGCGAAACAGATTTATTAAATAATTAAAGTTTAGGTTTCAGTAACTGACAAATCACGATGAGATAAGTGACTGATTCAATAATAATAATTACTTGACTGTCATTCCCACGAAAGTGGGAATCCATCTTGTTTTATAGGTTTTGGATTCCTGTATTCACAGGAATGACATTAAAAACAACTTTTAATTCAACCTATTGTATTAAATAATAATATGGATAAAATAGAATTAGGAAAAAAA
>DATDOL010000046.1:0-2816 GCA_035293265.1 Ignavibacteriaceae bacterium
TTCAAATTTTATATCACAAAGTTAAATGAAATTAATCAAAAAGTAACGTAAATATTCAGTGTTTACAATTATTTATAATAGTGCAGTGAGAGTCAAAATCGTGCCATTTATATGATTAAAATCTTTTTGTTTTGAAAATAATCTGAAATCGGAAAGAATTATTATGATTCAATATGGGAACTAACAGGTCAGCTCGGAAAGTAACTGAGGACTGACAGCATTCTATTTTGTGATGGACAATAATTCGATGGCTTTATCAACTGAAGCATGTGTACCGGTTATAACCAGTGTATCCTGAGCTAGAAGCAATTCTTTTCCTGATGGATTTGTGATTGTTTTTCCGTTTCTTACGATTGCGATGATTGTTGCATCCGTTTCTGCCCGAAGATTAATTTCGTTAAGCATTCTGCCTGCATGCTGGTTATCATCATTAACATAAAATGTTTCTGTTAATCCCTGTGCAAGAATTTCATCAAGATGAATGAATGTGCCCGGCTCTTTTTCTTCTTTCCGCAGGAGCTTATAAGATTCATTACGTATAAGAGAAACCTGTCTCATAACTATATTGAGGGGGATATGGTATTTCTCTAAAACCTTTCTGAAAATTTCAAGTGAGGTTTCAAATTCTTCCGGAATGATTATATCAGCTCCAAGCTTGGTAAGCTCATCAATTTCATTTACATATCTTGTTCTTACCACAGTGTAGATGTTTGGGTTAATTTGTTTGGCCAGCTTAAGGCCTCTGCGTGTTGTAACCGGATCGGAAATTGCAAACACCAAAACATTTGCATTCTTGATATTAACCTGCTGAAGAATTTCCGGCTTACTCACATCACCAAAAACAATTTTTTCTCCTTTTGATTTTTCCACCCTGACTGTATCGGGGTTTATTTCAATAATAATGTAATTGATCCCGGTTTCTGTTAATACGCGTGTTAAGTTTCTTCCGTTCAATCCGAAGCCTGCTACAATTACATGACCTTTCAACTGCTTGTTCATGGATTCTGCCTGCTCTTCCACAACTTTCATGCTTGATGATTTGAATCCGATAATCGGGGCAAGTTTAAAGAGAAATGGTGTTAGTATCATTGTAAAAATTGACGAGGCAAGAAACACATTGTAATATGCATCTTCAATTAAATTGAATTTACTTCCCGACTGTGCAAGTATAAAAGAAAACTCACCAACCTGTGCAAGGATTATTCCCGTTATGATTGCAATTCTTAAAGGATATTTCATTAACAGAACAATTAAACCAATAATGATGGCTTTGAAAAATAAAAGTCCGATTGAAAAAAATAATATGATCAATGGATTAGCAATAACAAATTCAAGATTCAGCAGCAATCCAATTGAAACGAAAAAAATACTATTGAATGCATCACGTAATGGATGTATATCCGAAATAATCTGGAAGTTAAATTCTGATTCTGCAAGAATTAATCCTGCAATAAATGCACCTAAAGCAAATGATAAGCCTAAAGCATGAGTCAGGTAAGCTGTTCCCAAAAGTACCAGGAGTATTCCTATTGTAAATGCATCCCGCTGCCTGAGATTTGCAAGCTGGAACATGATTTTCGGCATAATAAGTTTTGCAACAACCAATATGGCTAACACTGAGCCAAATGAAACAACGAGTTTCATTACAATTTCAGAAATTTCAAGCATACCAGCAGTGCTTAATATCGGAAGTGTAAGGAACATAGGAACAATGACCAGATCCTGGAATATTAATATGCCTAAGGAAATTTTTCCGTGTGGAGCTTCAAGGTCACCTCGGTCTGATAGAAGTTTCAGAACAATTGCAGTAGATGATAAACTTACGAGCATTCCGAAAAATATTGCCTGGTTCAATGCAATGCCAAATAAAAAAAAGATAACTGACGATGAGACAATCGTCAGTCCAACCTGCAAACTTCCGGCAATGAGTAAAAACTTTTTAATTTTTATTAGTTGGGTGAATGAAACTTCCAATCCGATCGTAAATAAAAGAAGAATAACTCCTATTTCTGCCATTACTTCAACTTCATCAATCTGAGTAATCAGTTTAAAGCCGAACGGACCGATTATCATTCCTGCAATCAGAAACCCTACAATGCTTGGGATGTTAATTTTTTTAAAAAGAAAAATGATTGGCAGGGAAACCAAAAGAATTACGACGATATCCTGTATAACTAATAATTCCTGCATTAAATTTTCTTTTCCATATGACTTCTATTGCCTGTCAGGTTCAATTTGGTTAATTTCAAAACAATTAAACAAAGATAATACATCTGTAAATAACCAGCCAAAGGAGATAAAATGAAAAATCATTTAAGCGAAAAAAGAGAGCACAGTTTCTTTGGTGACGTATTGAGATATTTTGAAAAGGCTGCAAGGTTTACCAAATATCCCGATGGCTTGCTTGACCAGATAAAATGCTGCAACAGTGTTTATAAGATGATGTTCCCCGTCCGGTTAAAAAATGAAATCAAGGTGGTTACAGCATTCAGAGTTCAGCATAGCCAGCATAAGCTTCCTGTGAAAGGCGGAATAAGATTCAGCACAGCTGTGACTCAGGATGAAGTGATGGCTCTCGCTTCACTAATGACTTATAAATGTGCCGTCGTTGATGTTCCTTTTGGCGGTGCTAAAGGAGGAGTCTGCATTGATCCAAAAGCATACAGTGAAATAGAACTCGAACAAATCACACGGCGTTACACTTCCGAATTAATTAAAAAGAATTTTATCGGTCCCGGCATCGATGTTCCTGCACCGGATTATGGAACAGGAGCTCGTGAAATGGCATGGATTGCAGATACTTATGCAGCATTTAA
>DATDOL010000047.1:0-2312 GCA_035293265.1 Ignavibacteriaceae bacterium
ATTCTAAATCTGAAATTGTTGTTCCGATATTCAGCAATAATAAACTTTATGGAGTTCTTGATTTAGACAGCACTGAATTAAGTTCATTTAATGAAATTGATCAGAAATACCTTGAACGGATTTGTGAATTTTTGGGCAGTGTAATTTTAACATAATTTTTCATTAATTATTTTTTTTATCGCGAATAAATGAATTACCAGGTCACCGCAAGAAAATGGCGTCCTAAACTTTTTGCTGATGTTGTTGGACAGGAACATATCACAAGCACGCTCAAAAATGCAATAAAAGAAAACCGGATTGCACATGCTTATTTGTTTACCGGTCCGAGAGGTGTCGGTAAAACTACAACCGCACGTATTTTTGCTAAAACTCTGAATTGCATTAATCCAACAAATGCCGAACCTTGTAACGATTGTGAAATGTGTAAAGCAATTCAAAATTCTCAGCTGATGGATATAATTGAAATCGATGGAGCTTCAAACCGTGGCATTGATGAAATAAGAACACTGCGTGAATCGGTAAAATATGCGCCGACCAGGGGTAAATTCAAAGTTTATATTATTGATGAAGTTCATATGCTGACTAAGGAATCATTCAACGCATTCCTAAAAACTCTTGAAGAACCTCCTGCACATATAATTTTTATTTTTGCTACAACAGATGTGCATAAGGTTCCGCTTACAATAATTTCCAGATGCCAGAGATATGATTTCAGAAGAATTCAGCTTGATACAATTAAAGCGACTCTCGCCAAAATCGCTGCGGAAGAAAAAATTAAAATTGATGACACGACTTTGACTATAATTTCAAAAAAAGCTGATGGGGCTTTAAGAGATGCTGAAAGTTATTTTGACCAGGTGATTGCTTACTGCCAGGGCAAAATAGATCCGGCGACGGTTGCTCAAATGTTAAACCTGATTGATGAAGAGCTTTACTTTAAAATCTCAGATGCCATAGTTAATAAAAATTATAATGCTGTTTTTGAAGCTAGCACAATCATATATGAAAACGGATGGGATTTTATTGATTTTATGAACGGACTTACGGAACATTTTAGAAATATTCTGACGGTTATTATATCCGGAAAATCTGACTTTGCGGAGACTGCAGAAGTTTTTAAGATAAAATATCTAGAGTACAGAGATCAATTTACTGAAAGTGATTTACTCCGTCTTCTCAATTTTCTTAATAAAGTGAACCAGGAATTAAAATACTCTCAGAATCAAAAACTCAAAATTGAAATAGCATTAAGTCACTTAGTAGGAATGGAAAAGACTTCAACGCTTACCGAGATGATTTCAAACCTGAAGTCAGATTCCGGCTCATCTGATTCCGACCATATTAAAATTATATCAAGTTCAAAAACCGAATCGTTAAAAAAAAATGATGACGATTTTAGTAAGTCATCAAATTCCTCAATAATCCATTCGATACACAAACCAGTCCAAAAGGAAAAAGTAGAGCAAAGCGTTGAGATGCCGATGATTGAAATCAGGCAAAGCGAATTAAACTTTGAAAATATTATTAAAAAATGGCAAGGATTTATCGATGAAATTAATAAGGAAAAAGCTTTAACCCTTGCATCGGTGATGGGCAATCTGGATCTTCTCTCACTTAATGGAAACCACCTGTTGGTGTCGTTAATTGACCCTCATAACCGCAAGACTTTTGAGATGCATGAAAAGTACATAGAGAATAAATCTGAAAACTATTTTGGAAAAAGATTAAAATTTCAGATGAATATAGCTGATTCTGTTTCCAAAATATCTGATATTGCTGAGACGAGTGAAACTAAATCATCCATACAACAAAAACGGGAAACCTCTGATCCATATGAGCAATTTATTGTTGATGAATTGGGCGGACAAAAATTAGAACTATAACTCAGTATTTTTTGAATATTTGCACAAAAGTAATATCCTTCCGTTAAGTATAAATACCCCATAGCTTTTGATTTTTAGGTTAATATAGCTATTTTTGCCCTCTATGTCGAAAGGAATAATTGTTGCGATTGACGGGCCTGCTGGCTCCGGTAAAAGCACTTCGGCAAAAATGGTCGCAAAAAAACTCGGTTACTTATACATTGATACAGGTGCAATGTACCGGGCGATGACGTACCTTGCAATTAAAAACAATATTCTTGATGACGAAGAAAAAATTAGCGAACTGGCAAAATCAAGTAAGATTGAACTTGAATTTGTAAATGATGAAACCAAAGTTTTTGTTAACGGCAAGGATATCACGAATTCAATACGAACCGTTGAAGTGAATAACCACGTAAGCGATATAAGTAAAATAAAACAATTACGTGT
>DATDOL010000048.1:0-8528 GCA_035293265.1 Ignavibacteriaceae bacterium
TTCTGATACAACGAGATCAAATCCATATATCCTTCAACAAGAATTGCTTTGTCGAGTCTTCTTATTTCATCTTTTGCAAATGAAAGCCCGTAGAGAATCCTGCCTTTAACATAGATGAGTGACTCAGGAGAATTAATATATTTTGCACCTTTATCATCCGGATCAAGAACTCTTCCGGCAAAAGCAACCACTCTTCCGTTGGGTGAAAAAATCGGGAAGATTAATCTTCCTGAAAGCTTATCGTGCATCCGTCCGTCTGCAGTTTTACCAATCAATCCAAGCTGAATACATTTATCAATATCGATTCCTTTCCCCCTGGCAAAGTTTATAAAATTCTCCCAACCGCGAAGCGAATAGCCGAGCCCGAAAGCTCTCATAGTATGCAACTTAACATTTCTTTCCTGCAAATATTTTCTTGCAACTTCACCCTCATCATCATTCAGCAGATTATTCAGATAGTATTTTGCCGCTTCTGTATTTATATCATATAAAATTTCCTGCTCTGGTTGTTGTTCAGTGAATTCACTCTGGTCATATTCAATCTGGATTCCCAATTGTTCTGCTAGTTCCTGGACAGATTCAATAAAAGAAATTTTCCTGTACTCCATCAAAAATTTAAAAACGTTTCCGCCTGTGTGACAGCCAAAACAATGGAAGATTTGTTTTTCTTCACTTACAGTAAAGGATGGAGTTTTTTCCGAATGGAAAGGACATAATCCGGTAAAATTCTTACCCCTTTTCCGGAGCTGAACGTATCCGGAAATTACATCCACTATGCTTGCAGCAGTTCTTATTTCTTCAATTTTTGACTCGGGAATTCTCATACTTAAATATACATTTTAAGCCGATTATTTGTGAATCTAAAAAGGATTATATTTGAATAAACTTTGCATTATTTTATAAATGAATATTAAATATTAATCAAATTTTGTAAATGATTACACCAAATCAGAATAGCTTCCTGATCTTCCTACCCGCAAAAGATTTTAATGAAGAAGAATATTTAACCGTCAGGAAATTAATCCTTAAAGCCGGTAAGAATGTTTTTATTACCTCGGATGATCATACTTCATGTTCGGGAAGTAAAGGGATGAAGGTGAAATCTGATACAAGTTTCAGCAATATTAATACTCAAAATTTTGCCGGAATTATTTTAATCGGGGGAAAGGGTACTCGCCCTTACTGGACCAATTTTCAACTTCATAATATCCTGAATAATTTTCATAATTCAGGTAGAATTATCTCTGCAATTTGCTCGGCACCTGTTATCCTTTCCAAAGCAGGAATTCTAAAAAATAAGTCCGCCACATGTAATCCTGATGATAAAATGGAACTAATTAATTCAGGAATTGATTACAATGACAGAAACGTGGTTATTGATGGAAATGTCGTGACAGCAGATGGTCCCAAATCTGCCGTACAATTTACAGAAGCAGTTCTTCATTTATTAAAACAGAAAATGAAATCAACTTTATGATTGAAACAATAAAAAATTATTCTAAGCCTCCCTGGTGTATGACTGAGTATTCAAGATTTAAAACAAGAGAGGTTTTCATCGGTGATATTCCATTGGGCGGAAATAATCCTATCAGGATTCAGTCTATGACAATCACCAACACAATGGATACTAAAGCCACTGTCGAACAAACGATCAGGATGGTGGATGCCGGATGTGAGTATGTCAGGATTACAGCACCAAGCATTAACGAAGCGAAAAACCTTGAGAACATTAAAAAAGAATTAATAGAAAGAGGTTACAAGGTTCCGCTGATTGCAGATATCCATTTTACTCCGAATGCAGCAGAAACAGCTGCAAGAATAGTAGAAAAGGTAAGGGTCAATCCGGGGAATTATGCAGACAAAAAGAAGTTCGAAATTTTTGAGTATTCCGATGAAATGTATGAAGCAGAGCTTGAGAGAATCCGAAACAAATTTACTCCGCTTGTAAAGATTTGTAAAGAGTATGGAACCGCAATGAGAATCGGGACAAATCATGGTTCTCTTTCAGACAGAATTATGAATCGTTATGGTGATACTCCGCTTGGTATGGTTGAATCAGCTTTGGAGTTTGTGAGAATATGTGAGGACAATAATTATTATGACATTGTTCTTTCGATGAAAGCGAGCAACCCGCGGGTGATGGTTCAGGCTTACAGGCTGCTTATTCAAAAAATGACAGAGGAAGGAATGAACTATCCACTTCATCTCGGAGTAACAGAAGCAGGCGGTGGTGAAGATGGGAGAATTAAATCTGCAGTTGGCATCGGAGCATTACTTGAAGACGGAATTGGCGACACTGTTAGAGTTTCGTTGACAGAAGATCCTGAGTTTGAGGCACCTGTTGCTATTTCGCTTGTCAACCGTTATAAAAACAGGAAGAACAGCAAACCGATAAAACCTTTAGAGCATATTCCACTCGATCCATTTTCCTATTCAAGGAGAGAGTCAGTGGAAGTTTTTGGAATTGGCGGACATAGTGTTCCCGTTGTTGTTGCAGATTTCAGCAAATCAAAAATAAAATTTGAGTCCGATTTAAAAGACATTGGCTTCTCATATAATAAAGCAACCGATAAATGGAATCTAAGCGACAGTGCTGCAGACATCCTTTATCTCGGAAAAAATAAACTTCCATTTAAATATTTGTCTGGCTCAAAAATCCTTTATGATTATTCACAGTGGTCAAGCGAAGAAAACAAAGAGATTTGTTTTCCATTAATAAATCTAGCAGAATATTTTTCCGGGAAATCATTATCTCCGCATCTCAATTTTTTACAACTTAGTATTGATGAACTGAATTCCGAATTAATTTTTGAAATTAAAAATGATAATACTCTTGTTCTGATAATGGAAACTGAAAATCAAAATGGAATGGCAGAACAGCGGAGATTCTTTTTCGGATTGGTCGAACATGGAATCAAAGCTCCTGTCATCATAAAAAGAAATTACTCAGATACACCGTTCGATGAGGTAAGATTGTATGCTTCAACTGATCTTGGTGCTTTGCTGGTTGATGGATTTGGAGATGGGGTATGGATCACTGTTGAAGATTTGAAAACCAATGAGTCTTCGAAAAATATTTATATAAAATCATTAATTAATCAAAATGAATCAGAACAGAAAATTATTAACCGGCTACTTTTCGGAATATTACAAGCAACACGAACCAGGATTTCAAAAACAGAATACATTGCTTGTCCATCATGCGGCCGTACTCTCTTTGACCTCCAGGAAACAACTGAAATGATAAGAAAAAGAACTGAACATTTGAAAGGTGTGAAGATTGCTGTTATGGGCTGCATCGTTAACGGACCCGGGGAAATGGCGGATGCTGATTACGGTTACGTTGGCTCAGGGGTTGACAAAATAACTTTATACCGCGGAAAAGAAATTATCAAAAGAAATATTCCTTCTTCCGGTGCCGTTGATGCCCTGATTGAACTCATAAAGGAAGACGGCAACTGGCTAAATTATCCTCAAATTGAATAATTTTTAAGCTTTTTTACTCCAAATTGGATATTTTATCATTTAAAGTTATATTTCAACACTTATTATGATTGTGTTAGAAATTTATAATTTAAAATTCATTGATTTAGTATACATAGCGGATCTGAAGATCCCGGGGTAAAGGAGAAATTAAAAATGCACTTCGAAAAAGAAGTGCATTTTTTTTTGTATGCAGTGTGCTGATGTAATAAAATATATAGAGCAGTGGGCACCGCAAGGAGCAGCATGGAAAGGGGATAACGTTGGTTTGCAAATCGGTGATGAGAGAAGAGAAGTAAAAAATATTCTACTTAGTCTTGACCTGAATAAAAGTGTTGTCGATGAAGCGATCAGGAAAAATTGTAATTTTATTTTTACACACCACCCGCTTTTATTTTCTCCGCTAAAACACATTAATCTAAGGAGAGATATCACTTCAAAAGCGGTCGAAAAAATTATTAAAAAAGATATACTTCTTTATTCTGCTCATACTAATTTCGATTTTACGAAAGACGGGGTAAGTTATCAGCTTGCTAAAAAACTCGGTCTGCAAAAAATTAATTTTCTTTCCAATCTTTCTGAAAATCAGTTTAAGCTTGCAGTGTTTGTTCCTTCATCTCACCTGGAAAAAGTTGCAGAGGCTGTTCATAATTCGGGCGCAGGAATATTAGGCGAGTATTCAAATTGCAGTTTTAGAACTACCGGGACCGGCACTTTTTTAGGTTCAACTGTTTCAAATCCTTCTGTGGGTAAAAAAGGATTTAAAGAAAAAGTTGAGGAGGTAAAACTTGAAGTCATTTTAAATAGCTGGGATTTAAATAAGGTTATTGCCTCAATGAAAAAAGTCCATCCCTACGAAGAACCTGCCTTCGATATTTATCCGGTTAAAAATGAAAATGTGAATTTCGGATTTGGGGCAATTGGAAGCCTAAAAAAAATAATGTCTTTAAATGAATTTTTAAGTTTTGTTTTAAACAAACTTAAGACAAAAAATATCAGGTATACTAAGGACAGTTCAGCAAAGATTAAAACCGTTGCCGTTTGCGGTGGGTCAGGGAGCCGGCTGCTTAAAGAAGCCATCAGGAAAGAAGCTGATGCCTTCATAACTGCAGATATAAAATATCATACTTTTCAGGATGCAGAAGGAAAAATTTTATTGATTGATGCCGGGCATTATGAAACCGAGATTCATTCACTGGACGAAGTTCAGAAAAGACTCATGCAATTTCTTATCAATCATTCGAAGATTAAAGTTTTAAAATACAGTGGTTCAACCAACCCGGTAAATTTTTATAACAACTAAGGAGCAAGTAATAAATTGTACGATAGATTAAAAATTTTATACCGTCTTCAGCTGCTTGATGATCAACTAGATGAGCTTGAAGAACTAAGAGGCGACCTTCCGAATATTGTGAAGGAGCTTGAAAACAAAATAAAATCGCTAAACGATGAAATAACAAACAAGGAGAAAGAACAAAAAGAATCAGTTGAAAAAAGATCCCGTAATGAGGAAGAGATCGAAGTTCTAAAAGAAAATCAGAAAAAGTTTAAGACACAACTCTACCAGGTAAGAAATAATAAAGAATATGATGCTCTCACAAAAGAGATTGATCACACTGAAGCACAGATAACAAAACTTGAAACTGAAAATGATACTTTGGCTGACCTGAGCAAAAAATTATCGGTTCAAATTGAAGAAATTAAACCCAGTCTTGACGAACTAAACAATGAACTGAAAGAAAAAGAAGCCGACCTGAAGGAAATTGTTAAAGCTAATGAGAAAGAAGAAGCAAAGCTTCAAACGGAACGAAAGAAAATTGTTGAGGAGGTAAAAAAAACTGATCTGTCCGCATACCAGAGAATCAGGAAAGCCAAAAGAGGTACGGCGGTTGCAACAATCAGAAGATCCGCTTGTTCCGGCTGTAACAATATCGTGCCCTCTCAAAGACAGCTCGAAATTCGTAAAAACAATAAACTGTTCTTTTGCGAATACTGCGGAAGGATTCTTGTTTCAACAGAAATTTCGGAAGTTGAATAAATAAATTATGCCGAATTTTCGGGCAATTTATACTGCTGAATGCATAAGTGAAATTTAGTATATTATTGCAGTTAATCGATCGAAAATAGATTGCTCAATCAAAAGTTGACAATTGTAAAATAAAAAGTTTAATTAAAAGAATAATAAATCAATCCAGTCCGGGTAATCGCTCTTCAAATTTATTTGGAGGGAGGAAAGTCCGAACTTCACAGAACAGGGTGCCGGGTAACACCCGGGGGTTTTAGGAGAAATCTTATAACTACTGAAAGTGCCACAGAAAATATACCGTCCGGCAACTGCCGGATAAGGGTGAAAAGGCGAGGTAAGAGCTCACCGTCCTGATGGTAACATCTGGTGCAAGGCAAACCACACCCGAAGCAAGGCCAAATAGGGAGATTGTTTATCCGGTAAACGGGTAACGGGGTTGTTCGCTCCGATGATCTCCGGGTAGGCTGCTGGATCCTGGCAGTAATGCCAGGACAAGATAAATGATTGCCGTCCGGCAATTGCCGGAAACAGAATTCGGCTTACAGGACTGTGTTGATTTATTTGTTCTTTACATTTTTTAATTGATTGGCTATGTTAAAAAAACGCTGGACAATAAAGCACGCTGAGAATGAGCAATTAGTACAAGCTCTTGCCGACTCATTAAATATATCGATAGTGCTGGCTAAGCTCTTGGTTCTCAGAGATGTAAAGAATTTTTCCGAAGCAAAAAACTTTTTTCGCCCTTCACTGGAAGCCCTTCACGACCCTTTCCTTATGCACGATATGGAAAAAGCAACTTCACGTGTGATAGAAGCTTTAACTGAAAATCAGCTCATCTGCATTTATGGTGATTATGATGTTGACGGTACCTGTGCCACTGCATTACTTTATCTTTTTTTAAAAGAACTTAGTGCAAATGTGGAATTCTATATTCCAAACAGATTAGAAGAAGGTTATGGATTATCAAAGACAGCGATTGATCAAGTCAGAGATAAAGGTACTTCACTTCTAATCACAGTTGACTGCGGTATCACAGCTATTGATGAAACTGAATACGCAAACAGCCTCGGAATGGATGTGATTATCTGCGATCATCATCAGCCAAAAAATTCAATTCCAAATGCATTTGCGGTGTTAGATCCTTTAAAGCCTGAATGTAATTATCCATTTAAATATCTTTCAGGAGCTGGAGTTGCATTTAAGCTTAGCCAGGGCGTTTGTGAGAGAATCGGTAAACGGGAATTGCCTATGCAATACCTTGACCTTGTTTCTCTTGCCGGTGCTGCCGATATAGTTCCATTGAAAGATGAGAACCGCATTTTGGTTTATGAAGGTTTGAACCAGATAAATAATAATCCCCGACCTGCTATTGTGGCATTGCTTGATGTTTGCCGTCTGCAGCCAGGAAACCTGAATTCGGGGCAGGTGGTTTTCACTTTGGCTCCGAGAATTAATGCAGTCGGAAGATTAGGTGATGCAGAGAGAGCTGTCAGATTGCTTATTACTGACAATAAGAAAGAAGCCGTCGAGCTTGCAATGATTCTTGAAACTGAAAATTATGAAAGAAGAAAGATAGACGTAGATACTTTTGATTCCGCAATGGAGCTTGTTGAAAAAAATCTTGACCTTGAAAACGAATTAGCTATTGTTCTTCACCAGGAAGGCTGGCATCCGGGTGTTATTGGAATTGTTGCTTCACGACTTGTAGAAAAATATTACCGCCCGACCGTAATGCTTACAACGATTGACGGTATCGCAAAGGGTTCTGCAAGAAGTATTTCAAACCTGAATATTTACGAAGCACTTCAGCGATGTGAGAGTTCATTATTACATTTTGGCGGTCACCAGGCAGCAGCAGGATTAGCAATTGAACTGGATAAGATTGAAGAATTTAAAACCCGGTTCAACCAGGTTGTGCGTGAGTTAGTTTCTGAAGATGATCTCTTCCCTGAAATTATTATTGACTCCAAACTCAAATTTTCCGAGATCACTCCAAAGTTTTTGAAAATACTGGAGCAATTTTCTCCATTCGGTCCCGGAAATATGAGACCTGTTTTTCTAGCTGAAGATGTTCAGGTTTCAGGTAATCCAAGAATTGTTGGCACTAATCATCTGTTATTAAGTTTACGCCAGCATGGTTCAGAAAAAGTTTTTGATTCTATCGGATTTAATATGGGAGAATTTTATCAGCCAATTATTTCAAACAACTCTGAGTATGATATTGTATTTACTATTGATAAAACCATCCGGGATGGAAGAACTTATCCTCAATTCCGACTAAAAGATATAATCATTAAAGAATCCGAAAAGGACGGATTAGAAGTACACTAATGTCAGGACATTCCAAATGGGCTACCATTAAACGTAAAAAGGGTGCAGCTGATGCGAAGAGAGGAAAACTTTTTACAAAATTAATTAAAGAGATAACTATTGCTGCACGGGAAGGAGGAGGAGACCCAAATGCAAACCCAAGATTACGTCTTGCAGTTGATAATGCGAAATCTGCAAACATGCCTGCTGATAATATTGACAGAGCTATAAAGAAAGCTACCGGCGGACTTGAGGGGGTAACTTATCACGAATTGACATACGAAGGATATGGTCCCGGCGGAATTGCCTTACTGGTTGAAGTTGCTACAGATAATAAAAACAGAACAGTAGCTGAAGTAAGACATATATTCAGCAGACACGGCGGCAGTCTTGGTGAAACAGGATCAGTAGCATGGATGTTCGAGAAGAAAGGTTTGATTACTTTACCTGCACAGAATAAATCAGAAGAAGATATTCTTAACATAGTTCTTGAAGCAGGGGCAGAAGATCTTTATTCCGAAGAAGGTTATTATGAAATTACCACACCTGTTGAATCATTTGAACTTGTAAGAAAAGCCCTTAAAAATGCCAGGCTTGAAATTGAAAATGCTTCGCTTCAGTGGATTCCAAAAAATAATATTAACACCAGCGGTGATGATGCTGAAAAAGTTTTAAAGCTTATCGAAGCTCTTGAAGATTGTGACGATGT
>DATDOL010000049.1:0-4347 GCA_035293265.1 Ignavibacteriaceae bacterium
GAAAGACTGAAAAGCCCGTTTGTTCTTTATGAGCTTGAAGGTTTTAAGTACAAGGAGATAAGTAAAATTCTCGATGTGCCGTTGAACAGTGTTAAAGTAAACCTGTTACGTGCAAGAAAATTATTACAGAAAGAATTGAAAGAATATGCAAACAAAGAAATCAGTTGATATAAACAGTGAGTTGATGAGCAAAATTATAAACGTCGCTTATAATGACGCGGGGTTTATTGAATCTATTTCAGTTTACTGGAAAACTTTTTTTAATAAAGATGTTAAAAGACTTCTGGATGAATACAAAATAACAGCACAGTCAGTTCATAAAATAAAAGAGGAAAAATTATCTGCCGGTATTATTGAAAGCATCAACAGCAGGATAAACTCTCAGAAGAGTAATGACAATCTTGCTTCAAAATTTTATCACGGTTTACTATTCATCTTTTCAAAACCCGGATACTCGTATTCCATTGCCGGATTATCAGTCCTGACGATATCGGCATTATTAATATTTAATGCACCCTCACAAAGCCCTAAATACACAAGGGCAGAAATTGAAATAGCGCAGAAACAATTAGGTGAAACCCTGGCTATAGTAAACAAAGTTTTTAAAAATACCAGGGAACAGCTTGATAAAAAAGTCTTAAATAACCACGTAACCAGGCCTATAAACAAGGGGCTGAATATTGTTAACGATCTTATTACAGGAGGATAAAATGAAATCTTATTATATCGGACATAAAATTAAATTAACGCTGCTAACAGTATTTGTAACTGCCATAAATATTTTTGCTCAGTCGGGTGATGTGGCTGGTGAACCCGGCTATGTTGACTTCGGGGATTTTTCTGCCTTTGAAAACTCAACTGGCGTGACGGAAGTTATCCTTGACCAGGATTTGCTCTCAATACTGGCAGAAATTTCTACTGATGAAGATCCGAACATAATGTCTATTCTTAACGGGTTGAAGCTTGTTACAGCTAATATATACAAAGTGAATGAAGAGAACTCAGAAGCTGTTAATGAAAAAATTCAAAAAATTGATTCAAAGCTATCAGCTGATAACTGGAAAAGAATAGTGAAGACAAAAGATGATACCGAAACAGCAAATGTGTATATAAAACAAAATCAAAGCAACAGGATTGTTGGACTCGTCGTTACAACTTTTGATTCAGAGGGAGAAGCAGCTTTTGTAAACATAGTTGGTGAGATCGATTTAAAAAACCTCGGCAAGCTTGGAAATAAATTCAACATCCCTCATCTCAATGATGTTAATCATGATGACAATGAAAACTGAGAAAGTATATGAAAACGACCATCAATATATCAGCTGTTTTGTGTCTTACTCTTCTAACATCCGGATGCATGCGGGTCAATAAAGAATTTTCTGAATTAAATAATTATATACTTGCCGGATTTGGAAATAAATATAGCACAGAGGCACAATTCGCTGTCGGTTCAGCAGGCATCAGCATTTCAAGCTGGTTCGTAGATTTTGCACAGGATGATGATATTGTTAATGATTTGATGAGAGAGATTGATAATGTTCAGATTGGAATTTATACCAGTCTGAAGGAAACCAGCCAGGTTGGTTTTAATACTTTGCTTGAGATTAGTGCTGATATGGAAGCTAGGGGATGGAAGCATATTGTTCGTTCTATTGATAACGGAGAATTGCTTGCTGCTTACATTAGTTCGGATATTAAGAAAACTTTCACACAGATGTATATTATCAGCTTTGATGGTTCGCAGCTTGTGATTGTAGAAGTTGAAGGTAACCTGGAAGAATTGATTTCAACCTTAATAAGAGAAAAAGGAATTGATTTCAATACCATGTTTAACTAACCCGGCTTTTTAATTTTATCTGAACCAACAAAGCACCTGCAGAAGCAATCAGCATTCCAAACCATTCCTGCAGTGAAATTTCTTCTCCGAGAAAAATCCATGCAAGCACTGCTATTTGTACCAGCATGGTTCCATTAATAATACTTGATTCCATTGCCGTCAGAGTTCTTAATGTTAAATTCCAGATTGTGAAGGCAAGCGCTGTATTAACTATAGCAAGCCAGAAAAGGAACAGAACATTTTGAAAACTGATTGCAGAAATTCCCTGGATTATTATCTCGCTCAATAAAAGAAGAACTGAACCGATACCCATACTAATAATTGTAACAATAAGAGGATTTACATTTCCTTTTCTGTTTATACTTCTTCCCAAAACAGCAGATGCAGCATTGGCAAAAACTCCTGCCGTCATTACAATTAATCCAAAAGATTGGTTGTCGCTTAAAACAATTGGATAAAAGTATGTTATTATTCCGATTATAAAAATTATAACTCCGGTCCATTGAGCTAAAGTTGGAAATTCCTTAATCAAAAAAATTGCAAGCACTACGATAATTAACGGGGTAAAATTTAACCACAGGCTCACAGTTACTGCTGGCAAAAGCGATAATCCGATAAACTGAGTACCTTGTGTGAAAGAATAAAATAAAACTCCCAGCAAAAAAAGTTTAAGCCAGTCTTTTCTTTGCAAATTTTTTATAATTGTTTTATTCTTCTGCGAAAAGACAAAAGGAAGAAGACACAGAAAAGCAATCGAATATCTCAAACCCGCAAACGTTAGAGGAGGAATTTCCTTTAAACCTAATTTTATAATCACGAATGAGGTGGACCAGAGCAAGGTCACAAGAAGTGCCAGCAAGATTGATTTCAGATGTGATGAGCTTTTCAAATGAAAAATATACTTTATGTGTCAATATTATTAATTGAATATCAACTCACAAAAATTATTATGATTCTTTTTTCTCAAAAATCAGTTTAGATTAAAAAATAAATATGACTCAGTATAATTCTTCTGTAAAATTATAAATGATTGTATTATTATTACTTTCATAATATTGTAAAACTTTAATTTGAGGACAATATGGATTTTGTAATTCTTAAACTAATTCTTAAGCTAATTCACATTATCGCAGCAGTAATATTTTTGGGCAACATAACCCTGGCTCCGTTCTGGAAAGCGCATGCTGAAAAAAGCAAAGACAGAAATAAAATTGCTGATGCATTCAAAGGGATAATCCGTGCTGACAGATATTTTACAATGCCGGGAATTAGTATTCTTTTACTTTTTGGAATTGGAGGAGCTTTGCATGAAGGATTTGATCTCATTCAAACCGGCTGGATATTCTGGTCAATAATACTGATATTAATTTCTTCAATAGCATTCATGGCAAAGGTTGTTCCCCTGCAAAAACAAATTTATGCGTTTGCGAGTGATGAGAGTAAATTCACCTGGGACGAATACAGAAAGCTTTCAAAGCAATGGAGCACCTGGGGCTGGATCGCGACCATCACGCCATGGCTTGCTCTTATAATGATGGTGATGAAACATCCAATGTAAATAAAGCCTGGTCAAATTATTTGTAAAGAATGAAGACTGTTTTTATTAATATGGTTTTTTGTGCATTTCTACTATCCAACTGCTGGTCACAAAATGATCAGTATAAAGGAGACAGAGAAAGCATGGTAGAATTGCAGATCGAAAGCAGAGGGATAAAAAATCAGGCAACTCTTGATGCAATGAGAAAAATTCCACGCCACAAATTCGTTCCCACCGATATGATAGAAAGAGCATACGACGATAGTCCGCTTCCGATTGGTTATGGTCAGACAATTTCACAGCCTTACATCGTTGCATATATGACAGCAGTTATAAACCCCGAACCCGGACAAAAAGTTTTGGAAATAGGAACCGGTTCAGGTTATCAGGCAGCAGTTTTAGCAGAGATTGTTGATGAAGTTTATACCATCGAGATTATAACAGAATTGTATTCTTCTGCAAAGGAAAGATTAGAAGAACTGGGATATAAAAATATTACATGCATAAATGCTGATGGTTATTATGGAATAAAAAAGGCGGCTCCATTCGATGCGATAGTTGTAACTGCAGCTTCAGAACATGTTCCTCCGCCTTTAATTGAGCAATTAAAAGATGGCGGTAAAATGATTATCCCAGTCGGCTCTCCTTTTTTAAATCAAACCCTGATCCTGGTAGAGAAAAATGGTGAAGAAATTACAACTACTGCTTTGCTGCCGGTAAGGTTTGTTCCGTTTACGAGGGGGAATTGAAAAATCAAAATGTTTCAGTTGCCAAAGTTTCCATTTCCGTTTCTCTTCTTTCAATAGCAATAATAGCATTTCAGCTATCGCTGATACAAATACTTTCGATTGTTCAGTGGTATCACTTTGCTTACATGGTTATTTCTGTTGCTCTGCTTGGATTCGGTGCTGCTGGTACTATTCTTTCACTTGCAAAAAAATTTCTTCTTGAAAAATCGGAAGTACTTTTACCC
>DATDOL010000050.1:0-4899 GCA_035293265.1 Ignavibacteriaceae bacterium
ACTAAAAATCCTATCCGTCAGGCATTGGTTTCATCAACCGGAACTTTCTGGGATACAGTTGTTGTTTGTGCGATGACAGGATTGGTAGTTGTTAATTCTGGTGAATGGATGAAAGGACTTTCCGGCGCAGGATTAACAAAAGAAGCGTTCAGTGATTTTCATATCATCGGACCGATTGTGCTTACCCTCGGTCTGCTCACATTTGTTTTCTCAACTATACTCGGCTGGTCTTATTATGGTGAGAAGACAGCAGAATATCTTTTTGGAAATAAAGTTGTAAAACCGTACCGATATCTCTGGGTTATGTTTGTAATGATCGGTTCTGTTCTTTCATTGAATGCCGTTTGGACTTTTGCAGACATAACAAATGCATTGATGGCTTTACCAAACCTGATCTCATTAATTTTACTCAGCGGGGTTATTGTTAATGAAACAAAAAAATATTTATGGAATGAAAATCTTGATGAGGAGGGAGAGTAAAAAGATTCCTGGTAAAAATGTGAATCCTGCCCTCAATATTTAAAAAATAAATCTGCTCACCCACATTAAAAATTTCAGCAGGATTTAACAGCCGGAAACTTATTCTTCTTTTTGAGGGGTTTTAAGTACCTTAATAAAAAATTTTAGAGTGAAGAAAGTTATTATAAACCATGAACACAACATCATAATTACTGCCGGCGGACTCATTTTATTAATTCTCCGTTTTCTTTTCTTTTCATTACCCATGCTTTATGAACTAAGTAACCGAAACAAATAAATACAATCACCAGCAATATTCTTGTGCCATCCTTTACAAATTCTCTTGTTGGTTCGCCGTTTTCAAACCAAACATACTTTTCAACACCCAGATGAAAAATTACTCCAATCACACTATCGGCTGCAAATGGCCAGCCGTTACCACTGAACAGACTTGAGAAGGCGGTTATCCAGTCAGTACTTGGTTTAACAATTGAACCAATGAAAACAACTGCGATGAAAATCGGTGTAATATATTTAATGCAGACCTTGAAGACTTTGGGAACAATCATGTCAGCCCCTCTCGTAATTTCATTCCAACCTCTATTCATACCAAAGATATAAGAAAACACTATTGTTTCTAATAAGGCAAACAGGACAAGCGAAAATGTACCTGTCCAAAAATCAAATTCATCAAATGCACCACCGGGGTATAACCAAACACAAATAAATCCAAGAAGCAGAGTAGCCGCACCAAAAGTCAAAGCGCTCTTTTGATGAGAGATTTTCAATTCATCTTTAAAGAAAGCTAATATTGGTTGTCCCATTGCGAGCGAAGAAGTTATTCCTGCAAAAAATAATAAACCAAACCACATTGCACCGGCAATTGGTGCGAACCATCCCCAATTATTAAATAGGGTTGGCAGAGTAAGAAATCCTATCCCAAAACCGCTTCCACCAATTGTTGCAGCCTGAACAGCCTGGAGTCCAAGATAAGCAGTTGCAATCGGAATTAATAATGAACCTCCAAGAACAACTTCTACGAATTCATTCATCCATCCTGCGGAGGATGCATTTAATGCAATATCCTGCTTCTCTTTTACATATGCTGCATAACAATGAATTGATCCCATTCCGACAGAAAGCGTAAAAAATATTTGTCCTGCGGCAGCGAGCCAGGTGGTTGGATTTGTAAGTCCAGAAAAATTTGGTTCCCAAACAAAATTTAAACCACTCAGTGGACTTTCGATTACACCCGGACTGCTCGAATCAAGTGTGAGTCCTTTAATCGCAAGAATGATTCCGAATAAAATTAATAATGGTATTCCAATTTTTGCGGCAACTTCAATTCCTTTAGCCAGTCCTTTCGAAAGAATCCATACATTCAAACAAAGTGTGAGTATAAACCAAAAAGCTGCTTCAGGTGGTATAGCAAAAATAGAATTTTCATGTAAGCCAAGATAATTTGGAAAGAATTCGGTTGGTTTGATCTCAAAAAAAGTTCCGGTGATTGAATGAAAAACATATGAAAGTGTCCACGACTCGATATAACAATAGTATGCTGCTATTCCAAGGTTTGTGAACAATCCAAAAACCCCGATATACTTCAAGAATCTCGACTTGCCCATAACATCGAACATACCGGGAGTTGAGTGATGCCCGTATTTTCCACCGTGCCTGCCGATTGCCCACTCAATGTAAAGTAAAGGAATTCCCATCAGAAGAAATGAAACAAGATAAGGAATAATGAATGCTCCGCCGCCGTTCTGGGCTGCTTGTGCAGGGAAGCGGAGAAAGTTTCCAAGCCCAACGGCATTGCCGGCCATTGCAAGGACTAATCCGATACGGGATCCCCAACGTTCTTTAGACTGGGCCACTACACTCCAATATTTAAAAGAAGATGTGGAAAAATAAACGCTTTAATGATTATTACAAATAATTCTCAATAAGATTATTCATAATATTTCGACATTTGTTCAACACGGCTTCAATAATAAATAATTGTAATCAAAATACTAATCATATTACAAATATAGAATTCGACGAACAGTATATATAGAATTAATTTTCATAGGAGCCAGAAAAAAATAATCAAATATTATATTAAATTGGGATTAAAGTTATCTATTCATTAATAATTAAAACATCTTAAAATATTATCAGTTTATAAATGAAGCTTCACTCAAAAATACTGTTGGGCTTATTTGTTGGTATAGTGCTCGGATTGCTTTGCAATCTTCTCATAGCTGATAAGCAGCAAATTCAATGGTTAGTGAATTACATTTCGTATCCGCTGGGACAAATCTTTTTGCGATTGATTTTTATGATTGTCGTTCCACTGATTTTTGTCGCAATAGTTTTAGGTGTTGCTGACTTCAGAGATATAAGAAAAATCAGCAGGATTGGAGGAAAAGCAATTGCATTCACAATTGTCATCACAACTGTTTCAGTATTGATTGGAATTGTTGCTGTAAACTTAATTGAACCCGGGAAACAAATTCCCGAGGCCGATCGAATGACTTTGATTCAAACAATATCAGGGAGCGAATCTGTTACGGGAATAGTTAAAACCGCGAAAGAGTCAAAAGATATTCTTCAGATTATTATTGATATTATTCCCAGGAATCCCTTTGCAGAGGTTGTCTTCGCATTCGATCCAAATTATCGCGGCGGTGGTTTGCTCTCCCTGATGTTCTTCGCTTTAGTATTTGGAATTGCAATGTCGATGGTTAATCCTCAAAGAACTGAAGGTCTGAATCAGATTCTGCAAGGTACGTATGATGTCCTGATGAAGATAATTGATTTCGCTATGAAGCTTGCACCGTTTGGGGTTGCAGCACTGATTTTTACAACAACTTCGCAGCTCGGATTCCAGGTGCTGTCATTATTGATGAGCTATGTTTCGATAGTTCTCGTCGCTCTTTTAATTCATCTCGTGTTTACGTACGGTGTTATATTAAAGTACCTGGTTAAAATTAATCCGATTACTTTCTTCAAAAATATTTCTGAAGTCATTGTAACTGCGTTCTCAACAAGTTCATCAAATGCTACTTTACCAACGTCAATCCGTGTCACAAATGAAAAGTTCAAGCTTGATAAAGATATCACCAACTTTGTTTTAACTGTCGGTTCAACGGCGAATCAAAACGGCACCGCACTATATGAAGGAATTACAGTTTTGTTCTTAGCCCAGTTTTATGGAATAGATCTGTCACTTTCGTCTCAGCTGGTAATCATTGTGCTCTCAATACTTGCCGGAGTAGGAACTGCAGGAGTTCCCGGCGGTTCGCTGCCTCTGGTAGTGGTGGTGCTTCAGACTGTTGGAATCCCACCAGAAAGCATCGGAATTATTTTGGGTGTCGACAGGATTCTGGATATGTCCCGGACTGTAGTGAACGTAACCGGAGATATAGTTCTTACTTGCTGGATTGACAAATCAGAGAGACAAAACGTTCAAATTCTCAACACTTAATTAAAGTGCATTATTTATTGCCCGGTGACCAGATGAACATTTCTTTAATGTTGCTTATCTAAAGTCTAAACATCATTAACCACTTTTGGCTATTAAATGAAAAAAGAATCCGTAGTTCTCCGCATCATTCTGATTGCATCAATAATAATACTGCTTATAATTCCCCTGCTTATGGTTCAGTCGCTGATTACCGACAGACAAAACTACAGGCAGGAAGCAGTTTATGAGATAAGTAAGAGTTGGGCGGGTATGCAGACAATTGCCGGTCCAATAATTACCGCTTCGCGTAAAGTAGAAAAAATCGATAGCAAAGGGAACAAATATTTTGTTGAGAAAAACGATTATTACCTTCCGGAGACATTAATAATTGATGTCGAAGTTGTACCTGAAAAAAGATATAAAGGTATTTACGAGGTAATGCTTTATAAATCTAAATTGAAAATGAGCGGAACCATAAACCTTTCAAAGTTAAAAGAAAAATATCCGGATGAAAATTTTGATGAAAGTTATATCTCGTTCAACATAAGCGATTTAAGAGGGATACAAAAAGATGCCGAGTTAATTTTAGACGGTAAAAAATATAAGCTGACACCCGGATTAAAAGATAATGTTTTCCGGAACGGATTTTACTCTGATTTGGATTTAAACACACAAAACCTGCCGCAGAATTTTAAACTTGAACTTGAACTTAACGGAATGGAAAATCTTGAGTTTATCCCACTGGGAAAATTTACAGAAGTGAATACAAAATCATCCTGGAACAACCCAAGCTTTGAGGGTGCGTTTCTTCCATTATCAAGAGAAGTTACAGAAGATGGATTTACAGCGCAATGGAAAGTGAATTATTTTAACCGCTCCTATCCGCAGGAATGGGAAGAAAAAACTTACGATCCGTTTCCAAGCGCATTCGGTGTTAAGCTTTTAGTTCCGGTCGATGAATACCAGAAGACAATGAGGACATCCAAATACGG
>DATDOL010000051.1:0-4595 GCA_035293265.1 Ignavibacteriaceae bacterium
AAAGCAGGAAGATGATCTTAATAAAATAAAAGAGGTAGAAATGAAAAACATATTTTACTATTTTGTTTTCTGTTGTACAGTAATTACTGTTCAGAATTTTTCACAAGTGTGGCAGCAACTAGCAACTCCAGAAGGAGGCGGCGTTACCGATATGGTTTACTGGGATTTGTTTGGGAGTACTATTTGGGATGGTATTTGGGTAACCACAACATCGGTTGATTGGCCAACAGGGCAATGGGGAGGAGTTCGGTTTTCATCTAATAATGGTCAAAGCTGGATAAATATTTCCAGTGGTTACATTGCCAGAACAATTACAGTAGGTCAGGATGGAGGTCTTTATGCTAGTATTTGGAATGAACCTGCTTTCACAGATGCAGATGGTTTATATAGGTTTGCCCCACAAGTCGGAGTATTTGGGATATTGTATCAAGCTTCTGCGGGAGATAATATTTTTTCAATTGCAGTGAAGAACTCACCACATACAATATTTGCCGGGACAAGGAATGGCATAATACGCTCAACAGATAATGGAGTTAGCTTTGGTTACTCAAATACTGGCATTCCGGATAGTGCGTGGGTTTATGATATTGCAATTGATTCCAGCGGAATACTTGCAATAGCTTCATCCAAAGGAGTTTTTATTTCAACTGATAATGGAGATAACTGGTTAACTACAACAGGTATCCCTTCTCAAGACACGGTTGTTACTTTGAATTTTATTAATGATACATCCTCACTGGGGTTCACTAACAAAATTATTTCGCCGCAGCAAAACAGATATTTGGAAGCCGGAACAAATAGTGCAACTATCTATCAAAGTTCTCGTGAAACTCAATATACGGTCTATGCATTTCTATTTTTATTGGGAAGTGGTGAGTTATCTGATATGGCCGCTATTTATTTATATTATGAATATGTAGATCGATATAGTAGTGTTTCTCCCAAATTAGTCGGTGGGAAGAGTCTCTCTAAAATTCAGAATGATAGTGGAGTTTATGAATCAACTGATGATGGAATTACCTGGCAGCAAATAAATAATGGATTACCTCCCAACCCCCCAGTTTCTGCTTTAGCATTAAAAGTGATTAATGAAACTTCTGCCGAACTTTATGCCGGTCTATTTAATGATACAACCGGCGGCGCCAGTGTTTATAAGCTCGCAGTTACTGTTGATGTTGAAGAAAATAGCGATCAAATTCCTACTGAATATTTACTAGAGCAAAACTATCCGAACCCGTTTAACCCAAGTACTACAATTCAGTTCTCAATTCCTGAGCAATCATTTGTAATGCTGGAGGTTTTTAACTCACTTGGAGAAAAAGTCTCAACACTTGTTTCGGAAGAATTGAGTGCCGGGAATTATAAGTATGAATGGAATGCCGCGAATCTACCGAGCGGAATTTATTTATACAAGCTACAGACGACATCATTCTCTGAAAGTAAAAAAACGATCTTAATAAAATAATGGAGGCTAAATGATTAAATATTTTTTCTATTGTTTAATCGTGTTATTGGTATTTCAATCTCACATATTTTCACAAGGCTGGGTGCAAACACTAGGCACACCAATTGGCGGAGGTGTAACCGATCTGCTTGTAAGACAAAATGGAGATGTGATTGCAACTGTCGGATCTTTTAATTGGCCAAGCATTGCTGGCGGGGTAAGAAAATCAACTGACACAGGACAATCCTGGCAAAATGTTGCAAGCGCTTTTAATGGAAGAACAGTTGAAGAAGCATTTGATGGAAATCTCTATGCCAGCATCTGGTTTTTCCCTCAGAATGAAGGACTTTACCGCTCAACAGATGGAGGTGACACCTGGCCTGGACCAATCTATTCGGTTCCATCCGGTGACAACATATTCTCAATAGCACTGAAACCAGGAACACCCAACTATTCAATATTTGTAGGAACCAGGAATGGAGTGATTCGTTCAACTGATTCCGGGACTTCTTTTCAAAGCTCGAACAATGGTATACCGATCAATTCCTGGGTAAGAGACCTGGAGATAGATTCATCAGGTATAGTTGCAGCTGCAACAACTAACGGGGTTTTCATTTCTACTGACAACGGAGACTCATGGAACCAGGCAGGTGGTTTTGCCGCACAAGATACTGTTGTAACACTTGCTTTTGTTTACCCTCAAGCCAATATTGAAGGACCATTAATAACGTTGCTTGCCGGCACAGATGATGGTTTTATTTATCAGGCAATATCCACTGTATTATATAATTTTTTTACAACTGTATTTTCACGAACAGGAAATGAGACAGCATCCTTTCGGGTTCTTAATGTTCTAGCTGTAGTTTATGCGATTGTGTACCTGGCATATTATCCACGTTTTGGATTCGGAGGTGGAGTTTTCAGATCGACGAATGACAGGATAGCATTTATTGAAGAGAATGAAGGTCTTCCGGCTGATCCCAAAACTTCAGCAATTTCCGGCATAGTGCAAACAAGAGATGATGGTTCAACAGGCACCGAAGAAATGGAGATGTATGTCGGGTTTTATGAAAACACAAGCGACGGCGCTAAAATTTATAAGCGTACTTTCGTTGTTGACGTGAAAGATATATCATCTGATATTCCTGGTGAATACTTTCTGTATCAAAATTATCCTAACCCGTTTAATCCATCAACTAAAATCAGGTTTGATATTTCATTGCCCGGATTGGTCACATTGAAAATATATGACATACTTGGAAGGGAAGTATCTGTTCTTGTTGATGAAACACTTTCATCTGGAGTATATGAATACGAATGGAATGCAGGTAGCTTACCAAGCGGTATATACTATTATAAATTAATCACGGGTGGTTTCGAAGAAACCAGGAAACTGGTTCTGCTGAAGTAAAACAATTATATAAGAACTCTGCTGATTTTATTTCAGCAGGGTTTTTATTTTAAATAAATCATCTTTTTAGTTTGAATAAAAACTTGTCCCGAACTCGATTCGGGATCACCTGCAACCAACTGGTAAAAATAAATCCCACTGGTTAAATTTGAAGCATCGAAATTAACTTCATAAGTTCCGGCGGTTTTTTCTTCGTTGACTAAAGTTGCAATTTCATTGCCGAGAATATCAATTACTCTTAGTATAACTGGTAGAGTCGCATCGCGATGCGTCTCTACAATTGGAATTGTAAATTTTATTTTCGTTGTTGAGTTAAATGGATTAGGATAGTTTGGATATAAGATGAATTCCTCCAGAAAAGAGATTTCATTTTCTACGCTTACAGCATCCGGGTTTAATTTAAGTATCACACCATCCTGTCCAACCGCATACCCGGTTCTTGCATCAAGAAATTGAAGATCATAAAGAACTGAACTGTCCGGAGTTTCTTTCTCAATCCAGCTTTCTCCCCGATCAGAAGTAAAGAGAAATCTGTCTCCTGATGCAGACCATCCCTCGTTCCCAGTTCTGAAATCAATTGTAAATGAAAGTCCGGCTATTAATAGTTCCTCAAAAGTCCAGTTCACACCTGCATTTGTGGTTTTAATATTGCCAATTCCGAACCGGCCTTCGGGATCACCGGAAAGAGCAATTGCATTAACAGAATCAAAAATGAACAGGTCAAAAACTTCGTCGGCACTAACCCCAAGAGCAGACCAGTTCATCCCAAAATTTGTCGTTTGCCAGATAACCCCGGCAAGATCTATCCGCCCGCCGCAGGCATATCCAAATTGCCGGTTGTAAAATTTAAATTTATAAACAGGAAAATTGGAAACCATATTAGAATCAACTTTCGCTTCAATCCATGTGTTTCCGCCATCCGAAGTTGATGCTATATACTTGCCGCCAATAAATCCGTTCAAAGAATCAAAAAAGAAAATTGTATTCATAATAGCATTAACGACGGGAAAATCATTAACTATCCAATTATCACCGCCATCTGTTGTATTTAAAATTGATGTTCCGAATGGCGGGGAGTCTTTAAATGTTAATGCCCATCCGAGATTTCGGTTCAGAAAAATAATTTCTGTTATGAATGTTTCAACATTACTATTTTGCACGGCCCAGTTTTCCCCTCCATCGGTTGTATGAATTATTGTTCCGGCCGCACCTGCTGCCCATCCTGTTCTGCCGTCTATAAAATGTAATTTTCTGAGAGTGTTTTCAGTTGGCGATTGTAATATCTGCCACTCTATTCCGAATGGCTGTGCAATGATGATTGTTTCCGTAAATAAAAATAAAATTAATATTTTCAGCAGCTTAATGAACATTGTGCCAGTTGAAAATGATTTCTAATTGAATTAAAATCACTTTAAAGATAAAAATAATTATGCAATCATGATATGGAGAATGAAGAGTTGATGGGATGGAGAGTAAGATCAGTTAGTATTTGCTTTGTGTCAATTTATTTCCGTTCTAACACTTTAAGTTCCTCCCCGGCAAATATCTTCCCTGTATTTTCAGCAACCAGGTTTTGCCCGAAAAAAACCTTCCCGCCAGCATTTCTGAATTTTGTTAAAGTTGTAAGCGGTTCTTTGCCCTTTTCCCCGGTGTTTTGATCTACTGTAGTAACAGCACATCTTGAACATGGTTTTACAACCGAGAACTCAACATCTCCGATCAAAATTTTTTTCCATTTGT
>DATDOL010000052.1:0-18295 GCA_035293265.1 Ignavibacteriaceae bacterium
TATTATAAAATAATATCTTTATATTAGTTGGACTTTATACTGAAAAATTCGCTTTATAATACTAAACCAATCTAACAAGGTACTTTTATGGACGGAAACTTTTCAGACAGACTTCAGGATGTGATCAGATTAAGCAGGGAAGAAGCTTTAAGATTAGGTCATGATTATATAGGAACGGAACATCTTCTTCTGGGAATTATCAGGGAAGGACAGGGAATTGCTGTACGAATCCTGCGAAATCTGGATTGTGATTTAATGAAACTGAAAAAAGCAATTGAAGATACTGTCAGAACTTCCGGCGGCACTCTAACAATCGGGAATATTCCTCTTACTAAGCAAGCAGAAAAAGTATTAAAGATTACACAGATAGAATCAAAAATTTATAAAGCCGAAGTAATCGGAACCGAACATTTACTACTTTCACTTCTAAGAGATGAAGATAACATTGCCACTCAAATTCTGCATCAGTTTAATATTAATTATGATAACGCGAGGTCGGAACTAAATTCCCTGCTCAGCAGCAAAAGCTCAAAAGACATCGGTGCCAAGCATTTAATGCCGGATAAGAAAATTGAAAAAACAAAAACACCTGTGCTTGATAATTTCGGAAGGGACCTTACAAAGCTTGCTATTGATGATAAGCTTGATCCCGTGGTTGGAAGAGAAAAAGAAATTGAAAGAGTAGCACAAATCCTCAGCAGAAGAAAGAAAAATAACCCGGTACTTATTGGTGAACCCGGTGTTGGAAAAACTGCTATTGCAGAAGGATTAGCGTTAAGAATAATTCAAAAGAAAGTTCCAAGGATTCTGCAGGATAAAAGAGTTGTTACATTAGACCTTGCCGGATTAGTTGCAGGTACAAAATACCGCGGGCAGTTTGAAGAGAGAATGAAAGCATTGATGAACGAACTGGAAAAAGCAAAAGATGTAATTCTGTTTATTGATGAATTACACACAATCGTCGGTGCTGGTGGTGCTTCAGGTTCGTTGGATGCTTCGAATATGTTTAAACCTGCCTTGGCTCGTGGAGAAATTCAATGTATTGGTGCAACGACTCTTGATGAGTACAGAAAATATGTTGAAACTGATGGAGCCCTTGACAGAAGATTCCAGAAAGTTATGATTGATCCTCCAAATTATGAAGAAACGATACAAATACTGGAAAACATAAAATTCAGGTATGAAGAACATCATCACGTAAAGTATTCTTCTGAAGCAATTGACTCGGCAGTAAAACTCAGCAACCGGTACATCACAGATCGTCATCTTCCTGATAAAGCTATTGATGTAATCGATGAAGCCGGTTCAAGAGTTCATATGGGAAATTTTGAAGTGCCTCAGGAAATTCTCGATCTCGAAGATGAAATTGAACAGGTAAGAAGAGAAAAAGCTGCTGTAGTTAAAAGACAGGATTATGAAGAAGCTGCAAGACTCAGGGACAAAGAACGTAATCTCCAATCCGATCTTGAAATCACAAAAAGAGAATGGGATACCAAGACAAAAGATATCGTTCACGATGTTACTGAGGAAGATATTGCTACAGTTGTTGCAATGATGACAGGTATACCTGTTAACCGTATTGCACAAACAGAATCAGACAAATTATTAAAGATGGCGGAATCGCTTAAAGAACAGATCGTCGGTCAGGATGAAGCGATAATCAAATTAACAAAAGCAATAAGAAGAACAAGAGCCGGACTGAAAAATCCAAACCGTCCGATCGGGAGTTTTGTTTTTCTCGGACCAACTGGTGTTGGAAAAACAGAGTTATGCAAAGCTCTCGCAAGATATCTTTTTGATTCGGAAAATTCTCTCGTTAGGATAGATATGAGCGAATACATGGAGAAGTTTTCATTGTCCAGACTCGTAGGTGCACCTCCGGGATATGTTGGATATGAAGAAGGTGGACAGTTAACTGAAAAAGTAAGAAGAAAACCTTACTCCGTTGTTCTCTTCGATGAAATTGAAAAAGCTCATCCCGATATTTTCAGCATTTTGCTTCAGGTTCTGGATGACGGTGTACTTACAGACAGTCTCGGAAGAAAAGTTGATTTTAAGAATACGATAATTATTATGACTTCCAACATCGGAACGAAAGATATAAAAAACATAGCTTCATTCGGTTTCAGCGATGCAGATGAAAAAGGAAGATACGCAAATCTAAAATCCACTGTTGAAGATGCAATGAAGAAACTTTTTAATCCAGAATTTTTAAACAGGATAGATGATACGATTGTGTTCAGGAACCTGGATAAAACCGATATAATGAATATCATAGAGATAGAAATAAAAGGACTTTATAAAAACCTCGCTGAAAATAAATTAGTTCTTATCCTTGATCAGACTTCGAAAGAGTTTTTGGTTGATAAAGGTTACGATGAAAAATTCGGGGCGAGACCATTAAAAAGAGCAATCCAGAATTATGTTGAAGATCCGCTTGCCGAAGAAATTTTAAGACATTCGTTTAAGGACGGAACGAGAATTGTAGCAAAGCACGTTGAAGGTGCAGACAGTCTTATTTTCTATGATGAAGCCTTAGAAATTCCAAAACCGAGTGAGGAAGAAGAGAAAACTGGTAAAACCTGATTGTTAAAAAATAAATTAAATTTTTAAAAGCGTCCTGATTTAAACGGGACGCTTTTTTTATTTTATCCGGGATGTGAACTTTAGTTTTAACTGTTGCTTTTACCTTCTTAAATTCTTAATATGAACAACAAATAATTACCTTATCTAAGGAGGAATTTATGAACCTAAAATATTTTCTCCTGGTTTTACTGACGATAATATTTTCCGCTTTTAGTGGCATGAAGCTGCTGGTTGCACAGAAGCAGGATTCAACCACAATAAAACCAACTCAATTCCGACGAGGAATTGAATTACAACCCGGTTACCAATCCTACGAAGAAAAATACTATGGCAAAAACCTAAATGAAGAAAAGAGAAAATTATTCCCATTACAAAGCACAGGTTTGTGGACTGAATTAAATCCGAAAGTTCCAAGGGTTGATTATTTAGGGGTACAATTTTTAGATAGAGACACCGGTTGGGCAGTTGGGGATTTAGGTGCGTTGATAAAAACTACCGATGGAGGAAATAGCTGGACAGTTAGTGAGACGAACACAACCACACCAATTCTTAAAGTTAGAAGCTACAACGGACAAATAGTAATAGCTTCCGGATTTAATGGGCTTATTCTTCGCTCAACTGATGGTGGAGAATCATATTCACAAGTAACAAGCAATGTCCCTGGTGATCTTTGGGGTTTGCAAATGATAAACGATACACTTGGCTGGGCTTGCGGAAATGCAAACTCACTTACAAAGACAACAGATGGAGGACTAACCTGGCAAAGAATATTTACACCTGGCTATACAACGAATTATTGGTGGATAGATTTTTTAAGTGAGCGTTATGGCTTTATAGCAGGAGATGGAAAAGTTTTAAGAACAACCGATGGCGGAGGGAATTGGGAAATATTACAAGCAGGAGACAGTTATCCATTATTTAGTCTCAATGTAATAGACAGCTTGCATTTATCGGCAGCAGGTTATGGTGGGACGGGTTATCCAGCAAAAAATATTTACAGCAGTGATGGAGGAAATACCTGGATAAATGGAGGATTTTTAACGATGGAATCTGTTAATTGCATCAAATATGTCAATCCTGATACCGGTTATTTGGTTATGACAAATGTATCTGCGAGAAAGACAACAAACAGAGGACAAGAATGGACAACGATACAAGGAATAAGCGATAACTATGAATTACAATTTTTTGAAGAAAATGACATTGGTTATAGTGCTGGAACAGAATTAAAGTTAGCCAAGGCTGAAGGAAACTTAGATGTTTGGAACCGGCTCATAATAAATGACAACTTCTCCGATGTGTTTTTTGTAAATGAACAAAAGGGATTTGTAATAAGCAGTTCAGGGTTATCTGCCCCAAGCGGTTTATACAAAACCACGGACGCCGGACTTAATTGGCAAAAACACCCTAGCGGACTGAACGGAGTTGATTTACTTTTTCTGGATAGTCTTACAGGATTTATCGCTGGTCCAACAATTTACAAGACAACTAATAGTGGTGAAATCTGGTATCCAACAAATCTAAATGTTACAACCGGACCTGTAGTTAAAATATTTTTCATTAACTCAACTACAGGTTGGGCAATAACGATTTATTCCTCAGTTCAGGAGGTATATATCTTGAAAACCACAGATGGAGGAGAAAACTGGTTTGAACAGTTTAATAATTTATTTTTCCCATCGTTCACCAGTATTTATTTTGTTGATTCACTTTATGGGTGGGTATCTTGTATAAATGGCAGACCATTTAAAACTACAGACAGTGGCGAAAACTGGGTTGAGCAAACAAACTTAAATATTTCGCAAAGCAGAGACGTATATTTTAGTGATTTGTTAAGGGGCTGGATTATTAGCGGGAATGAGCTTTATTATACAACCGACAGTGGTTCTAATTGGGTGCTTGATCCGCAGATTTATACTTATAGTTGGCATTTTGAAACAATTACAGATTCACACTTTATCATTACAGGTTCTAATATTTATGAATCTATTGATGCCGGTCAGGTTTGGCAAAACTTAACAAGTCAGACCGGAAGTGGCTTTACTTCTTTACACGCTCCTAAAAATTATCTGGCTTATGGTGTTGGGACTCTTGGCTATATTATTAGTTATCTTGACACATCCATAGTACCTGTAGAGTTAATAAATTTCTCAGCCGATTATAGTGATAATAAAATTCATTTACATTGGGTAACAACTACTGAGACTAATAACTATGGATTTGAAGTTTTACGATCTTCTGATAATCAAAACTGGAACTTATTAGAATTTATTAATGGTAATGGGACGACCACTTTAACTCATCATTATCAATTTACAGATCGGGTAGAAACTTCGGGTAATTATTATTATAAATTAAAACAATTAGATTACAACGGTAATTTCAATTACAGTAATACCCTCGAAGTAAATATTATTAGTCCTTCTGGTTTTGAATTATCCCAAAACTTCCCCAATCCTTTTAATTCATCAACTACAATCAGGTATCAATTACCGAAAGATAATTTTATCAGCTTAAAAGTTTATGACGTTTTAGGCAACGAAATTAAAACTCTAATCGAGGGAAATAAAAAAGCAGGTTATTATAGTATAGCTTTTTCTACAACCGATCTCAGCAGCGGAATTTATTTCTTTCAGTTGAGGACGGAGGATTTTGTTAGTACGAAGAAGATGGTATTGCTTAAATAACTTTTAACTGAAATAATTCACACCATTAAATCCCGGTTATATCTAATTCTGCCTGAAGCCAGATAAATCGGGATTTTTTTATTAAATTTCTTTTCAAATAATTGGAGGAATTTCAAATGACTATTCTAACCAAAGAAGAAATAAACCAGAAATTAACACACCATTTTGGATGGAAAGTTGAGAACAAGCAGCTTGCCAGGGAATTCCACTTCAGGGATTTTGTTGATGCACTGGATTTTGTTAACAAAGTTGGCGTTGCTGCAGAAGAAATAAATCATCATCCGGATATTTTTCTTCATTCCTGGAACAAAGTTAAAATCACCGTTTCAACTCACAGCGAAGGCGGAATTACGAATAAAGACTTTCAGCTTCTGGATAAAATACAAAAAGTTTTATGAGCTTAAACGAAACAGAAATTCTTAACATCTTCAAAAAAACGGAGGCACTGCTTACAGGACATTTCCTATTAACTTCTGGAAGACACAGCGATAAATATTTTCAATGTGCAAAAGTTCTTCAGTATCCTGAATACACGGAGATTCTTTGCAGTTTAATTGCTGAAAGATTTAAAAATGAAAAAATTGATACGATTATTGCACCTGCTATTGGCGGTTTGGTGGTTGGACAGGAAGTTGCAAGACAATTAAACAAGCGTTTCATCTTTGCTGAAAGGGAAGATAAAAAACTTTCACTGCGGAGAGGATTCACAATTGAAAAAAATGAACGGCTTTTAGTTTGTGAAGACGTTGTTACAACCGGCGGTTCTGTGTTTGAAGTGATTGGTATAGTAAAAGCAAACAATGCGGAAGTCGTCGGGGTTGGATTTATTGTTGACAGGAGCAACGGCAAGGGCGATTTTGGTTATCCGCAATTCAGCACATTAAAAATGAAAGTAGTTTCTTATCTGCCTGAAGAATGTCCTCTTTGTAAAAAGGGAATTGAGCTTGTTAAGCCAGGTTCGAGGAAAGTGAAAGTTTAATCTGGCCGGATAGTTTTTCTGTCACACGGCGCAAGCCTGCCCCGAACTTGATTCGGGGTCGAAGTGTGATCTTGCAAGTCTGTCAGTCTTCGACAGGCTCAGACTGACAAGAACTTAAATCCAATTGGTAATACCTAAACTCTCTCATCTAAAAATCTTATCTTTGTTACACAAAAATATATTTATTTCAAAATCATTTACCAGTCAGAACTATTTAGGATAAATTATGAAAATCATTCTCTCTTTTTTACTCATAACTTTATCGGTCTATCCGCAATTCAAGTTTGAACATTATTTTCTGGATAAAACTTTGAGGCTAGATTATTTTCATTCAGGAGATAGTGAAGATGATTTTTATTCTTTCGATGAATTGATAGAAGAACCATATTGGGGCGGCTCAAAGGATAACCTGATTGAGAGGTTCGATTATGGGAATTATAAATTTGTTGTTTATGACGTCGTAACGAATTTGCCAATCTATTCAAGGACTTATTCCACATTATTCCGGGAATGGCAAACAACCAAGGAAGCAAAAAACATTTCAAGAACATTCAGCGAGACAGTTGTTTTTCCTTTTCCAAAAAAGCCAGTCCGTGTGGAATTATACGGCAGAGATGAAAAAAACAAGCTCGATAAAAAGTTTTCCTATGTTGTTGACCCAAACGATTACTTCATTAAAAAAGAAAGAGCTTACGACTTTGATTCATTTGATGTAATGGTTAATGGTGATCCTTCAAAGAAAGTTGATATCGTTATTATTCCTGACGGTTACACAAAAGATGAAATGGAATTGTTTAAAAAAGACTGCGAAAAATTTGCGGGTTATCTATTTAACAGTTCACCGTTTAAAGAAAATAAAGACAAGTTTAATATCCGCGGTGTGCTCTCAGCATCAAAAGAATCGGGAACAGATATTCCTGCTGAAAATCTCTGGAGGAACACAATTGTAAACACAACTTTCTACACCTTTGATCTTGAAAGATACCTGATGACATCTGACAACAAAACATTAAGACACATTGCTTCCAACGTACATTACGACCAGATTTATATTTTAGTGAATTCAGATAAATACGGCGGCGGATCAATTTATAATCATTATTCTGTTTGTGTTAACAAAAACAGCTACGAGGAATTCGTTTTTGTACATGAGTTTGGACATGGGTTCACTTCACTCGCTGATGAATATTATACATCGGATGTTGCTTACAAAGATTTTTATTCGCTCGATGTTGAACCTCTTGATCCCAACCTGACAACTTTAAAGGATTTCGCTTTAAAATGGAAGGATCTTGTGGATGAAGAAACTCCGATTCCAACCCCGGCAAATGAAAAATATTTAAATGTTGTTGGTGCATTTGAGGGCGGAGGATACCTTCAGGCAGGGGTTTACAGGCCGATGCAGGATTGTACAATGAAATCTATTGTGGTTGATAAATTCTGTCCGGTCTGTAAGCGAGCAATCCAGCAAATGATTGATTTTCACACGGAGTGATTAAATGGCTATTGATCAAAAAAAATTACATAAGCTTGTCGAGTCAATCGCTTCAGGTAAATTTAAATCTGAAGAGGAAATGCTCATCAAAACAGTCGATGAAATTGTAGGTAATGAAAATATAGATGTAACGGGTGGAAGAATCTGGAAACTTAGTGAACGAAGGGAAACTTATAAATTATTATATCAAACCGGAAACATCGAAAAGATAGATGCAAAATTCCAGATTGATATCAACAGGTATCCAATTCTTGATTTGATCTCGGAGAAAAGAACCATTGTTGGAAAAGAAACGATCAGCACTCTTAGGAAAAAGGGTATTTTCACTTACTCGGCTTCAGGTGTCGGAGGACGCAAGAAAATAAAAAACAAATTCTACTATGAATATCTGCTGGCAATGAACAGCGATATGGTTGATGAAGATTTCAGGATCAACCTGAATATAATTGCTACTGCCCTGACTTCTCAGATAAAACAAAGAAGATCTTCTGAAAGTGTTGTTAACTTAAAAGCTGATATCGATAAAGCACGCCAGCTTCAGAAAAGCATTCTTCCTGAGCACGAATTTAAATTTTATGATTATGATCTTTACGGGATTACTAATCCTGCAGAAATTGTAAGCGGTGACTTTTTCGATTATCTCGAGCATGGAACCGAGAGTGAAAGACTTGGCATTGCTGTTGGAGACGCGGCAAGCAAAGGTGTCGGTGCCGCAGCAGAAGCAATGTATATTTCAGGTGCATTGAGAATGGCAAGCGGGTTCGAGTTGAAAATTGCAGCATTGATGCGGAGAATGAACCAGCTTGTTAATCTTATTTTTGAAGATGATAAATTCACTTCGCTTTTTTATGGTGAACTGACAACTCATGCCGGCGGATTATTTTTATATGCAAATGCAGGTCACAACCCACCGATTTTTTTCAACTCAAAAAAAAATGAAACTGAATATCTTCAAACCACTGGACCCGTTCTAGGGCCTGCACCAAACGCGAAATATCATGTTGAAAACATTAATTTTTCGAAAGATGATATTCTCCTGATTTATTCCGATGGTGTAACTGAATCAGCCGACCGGGATTTCCAGGCTTACGGCGAGTCAAAATTGATTTCAATAATCAAACAGCTGAAAAATAAATCTGCCAAAGAAATCGTTCTTGGTATCCTTGATGATGTTCTAGCTCATTCGAAGTATGGTGAGTATTCTGATGACATTACTCTTGTTGTTATAAAAAAAGTAAAATAGAATTAAAAACTTGCAAATTGCAAATCGTATAAAATGTTAATATCAATAAATCCTTCCACCGGGAAACCAATAAATACTTTTGCAGAAATGACCGGCACGGAAATCGAAAAGATAATTTCATCAGTAAATGAAGCATGTAAAACATGGAAGTCTGTTTCGTTCAAAGAGCGTTCAAAATTAATGCGAAAAGCTGCTGATGTACTCAGGAAAAAAAAAGAGATATATTCACAGTTGATGACTGATGAAATGGGCAAGCCGATCAAACAATCTTTTGCTGAAGTTGAAAAATGTGCATGGGTGTGTGAGTATTATGCAGATAATGCTGAAAAATTTTTAAGTGATGAGATTATTCAAACCGAAGCAAAAAAAAGTTTTGTAACCTATCAGCCGCTTGGAGTTGTATTGGCTGTTATGCCATGGAATTTTCCATTCTGGCAGGTGTTCAGGTTTGCTGCACCGGGTTTAATGGCTGGTAATGCGGGAATTTTAAAGCATGCTTCAAATGTATCCGGTTGTGCTTTGGCAATTGAAGATGTTTTCCGGACTGCGGGTTTTCCTGATAATATTTTCAGAACGATTTTAGTATCATCAATAAAAATGGAAAGCGTTATATCGAACCATCATATAAAAGCCGTTACAATTACGGGAAGTGTACCTGCAGGAAAATCAGTAGCAAAAACTGCAGGCTCATTATTGAAAAAAACTGTTCTCGAATTGGGCGGAAGTGACCCTTATTTAATTCTTGATGATGCTGATCTTGATTTTGCAGCCAGTACATGTGTGACTGCAAGATTGATAAATGGCGGACAAAGCTGCATTGCTGCAAAACGATTTATAATTGTTGAATCAGTTTATGATGATTTTGAAAAGTTATTTGTTGACAAAATGAAAAAAATAAAAATGGGCGATCCTAATGAAGAGACTAATGATCTTGGTCCCCAGGCAAGCAGCAAGTTAAGAGATGAATTACATCAACAGGTTTTAAAGAGTATTTCTCTTGGTGCAAAATTATTACTTGGTGGAAAAATTTTAGATGGAAATGGCGCTTACTATCCGCCAACCGTATTGGCAAATGTAAAAAAAGGAATGCCCGCTTATGATGAAGAATTATTCGGACCGGTTGCTGCATTGATAAAAGTAAAAAATGAAACTGAAGCAATCGACACTGCAAACGATTCTGTGTTTGGATTGGGTGCTGCAGTATTCACAAAAGATGCGACAAAAGGAGAACTGATTGCAAAAGAAAAACTTGATGCAGGCTGTTGTTTTGTGAATGGTTTTGTTAAATCGGATCCGAGATTGCCTTTTGGTGGGATTAAGGAGTCTGGTTATGGGAGAGAACTGTCAGTTTTCGGGATAAGAGAATTTGTAAATATTAAATCAGTCTATGTCGGTTAGAATTCTTCAGCGTTGAACTCGTTGCTCATAAATTTATATTTAATCCAGAGCAAGTGAATAATTATAAACTTCTGATTCAGTATGACGGAACGGAATATTCCGGCTGGCAGTCTCAGCAGAATGCAAAATCAGTCCAGGATGAGATTTCTGATTCCATCAGTAAATTATTAAAACACAAAATAGTTTTAATCGGTTCAGGAAGAACTGATTCTGGAGTTCATGCGCTCGGACAGGTTGCAAATTTTAAGAGTTCAGCGAAGATTGATCTTAGGAAATTTCAATATTCACTGAACTCAATCCTTCCATCAGATATTTCAGTTATTTCAGTAGATCAGGTTGATGAATTTTTCCATTCACGGTTTACTGCAAAAAGCAGAACTTATCTTTACGTGATTTCGAAAAGAAAATCTCCGTTTTATAAAATGTATTCCTATTTTTACAAGGGAAATTTAAATGTCGAAACACTTAATGACCGGAGCAAAATTCTAATTGGAGAAAAGGATTTTAGTTCCTTCTGTAAAAATCATCAGGAAGTTGAAAACAAAGTATGCCATATATTCTCGGTAAAGTGGAAGGAGACTGAAGATCTTTACCTTTTCTTTATTGAAGCAAACAGATTTTTACACGGGATGGTTCGTGCTATTGTCGGGTTATTACTTCATGCATGTAAAAATAATTTAACACCAGCACAAGTTGAAGAAATAATAAATTTAAAAAACCGGCAGGCAGCAGCTGACACAGTTCCGGCAAAAGGATTATTTTTATACAAGGTTCGGTACTAATTATGATCTCATTAAGCAGGAAAATAGTATTAGTTACTAGCAGTTCAAGAGGAACCGTATTAAATTTTAATCAATAATAATCTATAAAATATTTATGGAAGAATTAGCCGGGCTCCACCCGCACATTGTTCATTTCCCCATTGCTTTGCTGGTCACTTATTCATTTATAGAATTGTTTGGAATTATCTTCAGAAAAGATTTTGTCTCAAAATCAGCTTACCTGGTTTTGTGCGTGGGAATATTCTTTTCATTTTTAGCTGCATTAACTGGTAACCAGGCCCTGGAAATCCATAATTATTGGAATGAAATTACTATTCCTGTTGCCGAAAATCATCAGCTTTATGCGAATCTTTCTATTTGGTTTTTCTCAGGGTTGTTAATTATCAGGACGGTTTTAGTTTTAAAGAAAAAATTTAACGGTGCTTGGAAATATATTTTCCTGATATTGTTGCCTGTTGGCGTTTATTTTGTTTTTCAAACAGGAAAGTATGGCGGTGAATTGATGCACAAGTTCGGAGTTGGCACCGAGATTCAACCGGATAAATTTAAATTAGTCGATTAGAATAATGTAACGGTAAAAAGTTTTCAGTATTTTATGATCATAAATTAAAGCAAAAATGAAAAATATTTTTTTGTGTAGCATTATTCTGATCCTGATAGCTTCAAGTGTTGACGCAGAGAAACTGCCTGCAAGTAAAGCAACCGGAATTTTTCTTGGAGCCGGCGTTGGTCCCCGGTTACCAGTTGGAAGTTTTGCAACTTCGACCGATCTCGGGTATGGTTTTAATCTTGAACTTTCTTATACTGACAGCGACAATCTCCCCTTCTTTATTTTTGTTAAAATAGGGTTTGAACAATATCCCGGCTCGCAGAGTTACTACCAGACAACAGTATATTCCAACTATTCAACCCAGGCAGTTCCGATAAATCTTGGTGTTCGTTATTACCTTGGTCCGCTAGTTTCAAGTGCAATATTGCTTATGCCAGTGTTCGAAGTTGCAGCATCATTTTCATACATACAAAACCTTCATCAGTTCAAAGTTGATTCAGGCAGAAACAATTTCACAGAGGAGATTTCTAAATTTGGTGGAAGTGTCGGAATCGGAATCTCCATGTTTTTACTTGAGATAATTGCAGCCTATAATTACTTTGAATCTAATCAGTACATTTCTTTCAATCTAAACGTCCGATTGCCATTAATAATAAATTTGTGAGATCGAAATGAATTACGAAAATATTTTACTCAAACATAGAGACTCAATCGCAATTATAACAATTAATCGTCCGGATAAATTAAATGCGCTCAACATAAATACAATCAGTGAGCTAGAAAAGGTTTTTACGGAGGTAAAGGATGACAGCAATGTTAAAGTTGTAATCATTACAGGAAGCGGTGAAAAAGCGTTTGTCGCCGGTGCAGATATTTTAGAATTGAACAAGCTTGATATACAAAGCGGAAAAGTTTTTGCTGAAAATGGTCAGCATGTCTATAATATTATTGAGCAATATGACAAACCCGTAATCGCAGTTGTAAACGGTTTCGCACTTGGCGGAGGTTGTGAACTTGTTCTAGCATGTCATATCAGGCTGGCTAGTGATAATGCAAAATTCGGACAGCCAGAAATTAATCTTGGAATAATCCCAGGCTACGGAGGTACACAAAGATTAGCACGATTAATCAACTCAGGATTGGCAATGGAGTATATTTTAACAGGGGATATGATCGATGCGAAAGAAGCGATGAGGATTGGATTGGTTAATAAAGTTTATCCCCAGGCTGAACTTATGGATAAAGCAATTGAACTTGCTGAGAAGATTGCATCTAAAGGTCAGCAGGCTGTTAGGTTTGCGATGAAAGCAGTAAAAGCAGTTAATCAAATGAATTTGAGTGAAGGATTAAGTTACGAAGCAAGTTTGTTCGCTCTAATTTGCGGAACTGATGACGCAAAAGAAGGAACTTCTGCGTTCCTGCAAAAGAGGAAACCTGGTTTTAAAAACAAGTAATCAAAATTATTTCCTCTCGGGTAAGTATGCCATTCAAATTTGATAAAAAAAATACAGCATACATTCTTTTTATTATAGTATTATCCCTGATAGTTTCAAACCTGGTGGTAAAGAAATTTTTTCTAAAAGTTCCAGAGAAACAAATCATAACCTCATTATCTCCGGCTGACATAGATAAAAAATTTTATGAGCTTTTAAAAAATTTCGGTATTGATAACAAACTTATAAGAAGGAAAGAATCAAAAGGAAAAGACAGTCGTCATCAATTCACCTACACAGTTACAGTTCCGTCAGATTTACCAATCCCCGTAATTCTCGATGATGTTTACAGTGAATTTTCCAACGCAGGAATTGATATTTTATCAGTGGAAAAAGAAATTGGCAAAAAATCTATCATTAAGTTTTCATCAAATAGCAAATTGATTTTAAGTGCTGATTTCAAGTACAGCGAAAATGTTAAGAGGAAGAAAGGAAGAGTTGGATTTGTTATCAGCCAGTTTACTGTTGATACTTCGCAGGACTCTTTGTTTTTTGATATACCTGAAGCATTCTGCATACTTTTGCAGCCTTCAAAGTACAATTCTAAAGCAGCAGGTTTTGTTTCAAGAAAAAATAAAGAATATGCTGTGCTGATTAATGATACTGGCGATGAACTGGATTTTAAACTTAAAGGGGATTATTCTGAACAAAGAATCAAGAATATTATTAGAACAATTGTGGGTTCATTTTCCGCGGCAGTGTATTTTATTATTGATGATGAATCAGATTTTTTCGATTCACCGGGATACAAAATTGTTTTAGCTGAATTAGTGAAGAGAAAAATTAAAACTATGATGTTAAGTTCAATTATGAATTTGAGTAGTGAAGAATTAACAGGTGTAAGCGCATCCTTCAAAAATATCATTGACAACCTCACAGCATCAGATGAGAAAATAATTTTAGTAACAAGGGATGTTTTTGCTGCTCTTCTGCCTTCAATTGCATTCTTCAGGAAGTCAGGGATTAAATTTGTAAATCCATCTGCAATCAGAATAAAATAGAATATTTAAGAGCGGAAGGAATTCAGTCAAGCAAATAATTCATCGTATTTAAGAAATATTACTTTCCCAAACCTATCACTTGTTAAATATTTTTCTAATTCTTTCCTGTCACCAACCAAAATTGTAATGGTGTTCTCCGGATGAATACTTGCAATCGCCGCCTGGTCTACATCTTCGAGAGAAACATTATTAATATTTTCAATATAAGTATTGAAATAATCATCAGGCAGGTCGAATACTAATTTATTAATAAGATTCGATGCGAGGTGACTGCAGGTTTCAAAGTTCGAAGGATACTTTTTTGTAATTGATGATTTTGCGAAGATAAGTTCTTCTTTAGTAACTCCTTTGTGAATTCCTTCGATCTCTGAAAAAATTTCACTCATAGCAGGGAATGTATTTTCTGTATTGACCGAGGTGGATACATAAAAAAATGCGTTGTCTTTATAATAATTGAAACGGGAATAAGCACCGTAGGTATAGCCATATTTTTCTCTTAGATTCATATTGATTCGGCTTGTAAATTGTCCGCCAAGGATACTATTCAGCACGAGCTTTTTGTAGTAGTCATCCTGGTTTCTTTTCGAAGTTAAATGTCCTGTTCTTATTTCTGTCTGAACGGAATGTTTTTTATCAATCACAAAAACCTGATTTTTAGTATCAGGAAAGAAATTAGGAAAATCCTGTTGCCTGAATATGTTTTGCCATCGGCCAAAATTAATGTTAAGCAGATTTTTTAATTTTTCATCATCAATATTTCCGGCAATGACAATTGCTGAGTTTCCCTGTGAAAAGAAATCATTGTAAAAATTTCTGAGATCGGACACATCAAGCCTGGACAAATCGGCAGGGAAGCCTGATACCGGGTGGGCGTAAGCGTTTTCTTTACCGAATAATAAATATTCAAAAGCAGAATTTGCAATATAATCAGGCTCATCCTGCAGTTGGAGTATCCTGGTAGAAATTTTTCTTCTTTCCCTATTAAAATCTTCTTCTTTTAAATGCGGAAATAAAATTATGTCGGCCAATAGTTTTAAAGTATCATCAAAATGTTCGCTTAGAACCTGCAAACTTAAAGTTGTAATATCATTATTTGTATGAATAGAATAAGAAGCTCCTCTCAGATCAAATTCTTCGGCAAGCTGAAGTGCGTTGAAATTACCGGCACCCTCATCAATGCAAAGTGACAGTAAATTCGCCAAGCCTTTTTTGCTTATCGGATCTGATTTGCTTCCCGTGTTAAGAATGAAACTGAGATTAATAATCGGCAGGTCTTTTTTTTGAATGAAATAAGATTGAATCCCGTTATCAAGTTTAAAATTATCAAACAAAGGAATTGTAAAATTCATATCACTTTTGGGCTGAGGTGCTTTACTTCTGAAAATTTTCATTACTTTTTCGGAATGAATTTAAGTTCGACAAAGGGTTTTGTTAAATATTTTTCTGCTGCTTTCCTGATCATCATCTCATCAACTTCAGTATACCTGTTCAGATCGAAATTAAAAGAGTTGGGTTCATTTAAATAAAAATTATAGTGATTCAAATGATCTGCCAGTGAATCAACATTTTGAAGTGAATAAATAAAATTCGACCTGATGCCGTTTTTTGAACGCTGTATTTCTTTTGGCAGAATTCCGTTTTTAATTGTGCTTTCAATTTCTGTGAATACTTCACTCTTAAGAACATCAAGATTAACGCCCGGTTTTGCTGTGAGAACAATCATAAAGTGACCGCCATACTTCCCGGAAAACTGGTATGCAGAAACGTCCTGTGCCAGTTCTTTTTCAAAGACAAGTTTTTTATAAAGTCTTGAGTTTTTCGATCCGCTCAAAATGTCTGAAAGTATATCCAGGGCAGCGTCGTCGCTGGCATAAGCTTTGTCGGAGTGCCAGGCCAGATAGATCCTTTCAAGCTGAATATTATCTTCTTGAATTATTTTTACATTCGAATTTAGCAGGAAAGATTGCGAGTTTACCGGATCTCGTGATCCATTTGAATTGATATCGCCAAAATATTTATTAACAAGTTCAATTGTATTGTTGGGCTCAAAGTTACCTGTTATAACCAGGACCGCATTGTTCGGAGCATAATAAGTTTTGAAAAAGTTTGTGACATCATCAAGAGTGTAGCTTTCAATATCCTGCATAAGCCCAATTGTAGGTCTACTGTAAGGGTGATTTTCAGGATAAAGGTTTGTAATCAGTAATTCCCAGGCTAATCCATATGGCTGATTGTCATAATGTTCAAGTCTTTCATTCTTCACAACATCTTTTTGATTATCAAGTTTTTCCTGTGTGAGTGAGGGAAGAAAAAATCCCATTCTGTCGGATTCCAGCCAGAGTGCAAGCTCCAAAAAATTAGCTGGAAGTTTTTCGTAATAATTTGTTCTGTCAAGACTTGTGGAACCATTGAGCGTACCACCGGCTTCCTGGATGTATCTAAAATGCATTTCCTTCGGCACATTTTGCGATCCCTGGAACATCATATGTTCGAAAAGATGAGCAAGTCCACTTTTACCTTTTTTTTCCTGTGCAGTGCCAACTTTATACCAGATATTAACGGCTACAAGAGGAAGATTATTATTTCTATGAAGAATTACTTCAAGACCATTCGACAAAATGAATTTGTGATATAAAAGATTTAGTAACTCCATAAAATTTTTTTAAGAAATCTGAGCATTTGTGAAAATCAATTGTAAATTTAGTTAAATCTATAGAAAGGTCTTGGATTATTTCTGATCAATGGGAGAGAAATTTTTGACAAATATTTTTATTTTATAGCGTAATGTAACCGTTATTTATCTTGGCGGTAATTATTACAATACTCCATAAGACTTCACTGAAAAAAAAGCAATTATTGTCATCGCTTTTAAATTTTAAAAAAAGCTTGTATTAAATAGTATATAAGGTTTAAGTTTCAACTACAAAAATTATGTATTTTGTTTAGGGGAAGTGTAATAAACAAGAGGGCATTTTGAAAAAATCTTATCTCATAATTAACTATTCACAAATAAACAAAGGAGAGGATATATGAATTTTCCTTACAAGCTAATCCTATGTCTGCTTGGCGGAGCTTTGTTTCTGTTTGTACATCAAAGCATAATGGCTCAGGGTGTGACGACCTCAACCATTACTGGCTTGGTAAAAGATGTTGAAGGAAATGCATTGCCGTCGGCAAATGTTATGGCTGTACATGTACCTTCGGGTACGCAATACGGAGCCAGTACGAGAGTTGATGGAAGGTTTGCCATTCCAGGAATGAGGGTAGGTGGACCTTACACAGTTACTGTAACTTATGTGGGGTTCGAGAGCGAGCAGGTAAATGATATCTTACTTAGTCTTGGTCTTACAACAGATCTGGAATTTGAATTACATGATGCGAGTATCGAGATCGGAACAGTTACAGTCACTACAGAACGAAGTGCAATATTCAGTCCAGAACGTACGGGTGCCTCAACTTCAATTGATACAGAAACTCTTCAGGTTATGCCAACCATCAGTAGAAGAATTGATGATTTCACACGTCTGACGCCACAGGCAAGTGGCAGTTCGTTTGCCGGGCAGGATAATCGTCTTAATAATATTACAGTTGATGGTTCTTATTTTAATAATTCATTTGGATTGGCAGGTCAGCCGGGAGATAGGACCAATGTAGCACCTATCTCTATAGATGCAATTGAACAGGTCCAGGTTAATATTGCACCGTTTGATGTTCGCCAGGGAAATTTTGTTGGGGCAGGTGTAAACACTGTTACAAAAAGTGGTAATAATGATTTTTCCGGTTCTTTGTACTATCTGTTTCGTAACGAAGCTTCAGTTGGTACCCAGGCAGGAGACAATTCTTTTAATCCAGGAACATTTACTTACGACCAGATTGGTGTTCGTTTAGGCGGTCCGATATTGCAGAACAAACTGTTTTTCTTCACAAGCTTTGAAAGTGATGAACTTGTTCAACCTGGAACAACATTCTTAGCTAATACTGGAAATGAACCTGTGGAAGGAAGCGTTACAAGAGTACTGGCTTCCGATCTCACTCAACTTAGCGACTACCTGAAAAATAATTTTGGTTACGAATCAGGACC
>DATDOL010000053.1:0-12632 GCA_035293265.1 Ignavibacteriaceae bacterium
AAAATAGACAAACAAAGCTAATTTTAAAACAGACTTTGAGGGAGTGAAAGTTATGAATCTAATCCATCACGAGAATTCGATTGTAGATGAGTTCGAATGAAAATGTTTTCTTTGTTGTTCTCTGTTCGAGGTATTCAGCAACTTTCCCTAATCTTTTTGGGATTGCCATAATTTTATCCTGGGCAATTCTTCCTAACTCATTTAAGCTCTCAAGAATTTCTATCTTCCAGAATTTAATAGCTTCCTCAACAATTTTTTTATAATCCCATGCACCGTAAATCCCCGACCTTCTAATTACATCAGCTATATCTCTGAAGTGAGGCATTGAAATTCCCGGCATATCAATAGCTGGCATTATTGCGAGCGCAGATTTCAAAGCCCGGTTTGGATCAATCTCAAGTATTGCTTTAAACACGTTACGATAAAAAGTGTAGTGCTTTGCTTCATCGGCTGCTATACTCGACAAGACTCCTTTTATCAACGGTTCATCATCACCGATTAAGCTACCTGTATTTTTATGTGAAATCTGGGTCGCTCTTTCCTGCAATGTTGTGTAAACAAAAACTCTGTAAGGATCTTTATCCCAATCAGGATTAAACCCTCTTTCCTGGTAAGCATATTGTAATTTTTCAAGGTTAGAAAAATTAAACAGCCTGCTGTCTCTTACATAATCTCTAAGAACGCCTCCATGGCGATCTTCTTCAGCAGTCCACATATTGTTCCACTTAGCCCAAAAGCTGTCGCTGCCAAGATGAGAAGCAATAATTCTGTGGAAATGAGGAAGACCTTCTTCTGTAATTAAATTTGCGCCCATTGCTATTCGGGCTGAATCACTTATGCCTTTAGCTCTCTGTCTTAGTTTGCCAACTGCATTTTCTTTATCGTCATCATTCTTTTCATCAGCAGGAAGAAAGTCACTTGAATACCACAAATTTCTTTTCTCAACATGTGCTTCCATCCACTCTTTAACTTTTGATTCCAATGTATCAAGTACTTCAACTTTTGACTCGGTTTCGAAATTAAGTTCTTTTCCGTCGTGTATTATCACATCCATTATTTTTCCTTATCGATTGTTATTTATGCAATAGTTAATGAGTACGTGAGGAACTGATAGGTTAAAAATCCGGATCAAAAGCATGAAATTTTGCAGATCTATCTGATTAACTATTTAATTTGTTAAAATATATAACATTTCTGTCAAATAAACTATTTATTTTAGAGTGTATTAAAGTTCTGTTGTAATTGCGTGGCTCAGGGAAACAACGATCACCGATTGATTCTTTACTTTATAAAAATTAATTTTCTTAAGCAGGTGGAGATGAATGAGACATAATAAATACTTACTACCTTATTTTTGTAAGAACATATCTTAAGGAGGAACACAATGGAAGAAGAAAAATTCAGGACGGAGATAATTGACAATGAACATTTAAAATTGTTAAGCTTGTTCCACTACATTTTTGGCGGGATAATACTTGCCTATGCATTTTTTATAATTCTACAATTCATTTTCCTTTTTTATTTTCTGGAAACTTTCCTCAGGAACTCCTCATTCAATACATTTACTTCTAACAACGATTTCGATCCTATGATTTTTAAATTTATTCTTTACATCGGTATCGCTTTTTTTATAATAATGCTGATAGGCGGAATCCTTGAAATTCTTTCAGGCAAATTCATTAAAGCAAGAAAAAACAGAACTTTCAGTTACATCATTGCGATTCTAAATTTACTTTCTATTCCTTACGGATCAATCCTGGGAATTATGACACTTACTGTATTAGGAAGAAACACGATAAAGGAAATGTACAACAAAAATAATTTTAGGATAGAAAGTCTGCCAAATATTTAATCGGGCAAGAATTATAATCTCCTAATCAAGTAAATGAATATCAGAACAACTGTCAAAGCTGATTGGCATGAATTAATTAAAATATATAATCATGCCGTTGATGAAAAATACTGTACAGCAGACACAACTCATGTTACACTGGAAGATAAATCCGATTGGCTGAACCAGCATTCAGAGTCTTCATATCCAATATTCATAATTGAAAAGAATGAGCAGGCAGCCGGCTGGTGCAGTTTAAGTCCTTATTGAAAGGGTAGACAAGCTCTTCGTACAGTTGATGAAATCAGCTATTATATTCACAAGGATTACCGGGGAATTGGTTTAGCCAATAATCTCATTTCTCATTCAACTGATAAATCAGTTGATCTGGGATTTAAGAATCTGATTGCAATTCTTCTTGAACTAAATAAAACCAGTATTTACTTATTGGAAAAATTCGGATTTACAAAATGGGGATACCTCCCAAACGTTGCCAGGTTCAATGATGTTACTTGCGGTCAATTTATTTATGGCAAATCATTGTAATTGAATCGTTGGTGTTAAATTTAATTGGTATCCTGCCTTAGGTTAGTAGTGGAATTTTCTGAATTGTCATTTCTTGTATTTAACCCGATTTCACATAAATTTTAACAATGATTTTGAAAAGTTATGCCAGAACAGGAAAAAGAAAAAAATATAACGGTAAACAGAAAAGCAAGACACGAGTATGAAATAATTCAGACTTATGAAGCAGGAATTGCTTTGCTCGGTACCGAGGTTAAATCCTGTCGCCAGGGTAAAGCAAACCTTGTTGACAGCTACGGAAAAATTATGAATGGTGAAGTATGGCTGGTCAGCGCTCACATTACAGAATATTCAATGGGTAACATTAATAATCACAATCCAACGAGGGACAGAAAACTTCTTTTAAATAAAAGTGAAATCAAAAAGCTGATTGGAAAAACCAAAGAAAAAGGTTTAACTTTGATTCCGCTTAGAATGTATTTTAAAAACGGCAGAGTAAAAATCGAGCTTGCGCTTGCTAAAGGGAAAAAAGTTTATGACAAGAGAAGAGACATTGCTAAAAAAGATTTTCAGCGGGACCAGGAAAGAAGAATTAAATACTAGGAATGTATGTGTGTATGGTTGAATGAATCAAGCATTTAGTAACTAACTTTCACATAAATTCAAATGAAAATTGACCTAAAAGAATTACTGGAACAAAATAAGAATATTAATAGAGGTTACCGGGATCTTGAAGTTTGGAAGGAAGCCATAGAACTTTTTGCTTTTGTTAAAGAAAAATTAAAAAACCTTGAAAGTGTTTCTTTCAAAGTTAAATCTCAAATTGAGGACTCAATCCTGTCTGTTTCATCAAATATCGCTGAAGGATACTGCAGACGTTCACTCAAAGAAAATATTCAATATTTAGCCATAGCACTTGCTTCATCAGGCGAGAACTATTCTCAGGTTTTCGCACTGACTAATTCAGGTGATATTGATATAGCCTGGTTTAAAGAATATGATAAGAAACATTATTCGCTTGAAAACAAACTTATTAAGCTAAATCGTTCTTATATCTTAAAATTAAAAGAAAAAGACGATTGGAAAAATGATTATATCTTAAGAGAGATCGTTGAGAAGTATGAGGTATAATCTGTCATACATTCATACAACCATTCAATCATACTACAGCATGATTTTCGAATCAAATCATTTTGAGGATACTAAGTAAGAATTTTAAATGATAAAGTTAAAATTTCCTTCCGTAAACGATCAGCTGGACCTCATCAAAAGAGGTGTAAACGAAATAATTCCTGAAGACGAATTAGTAAAAAAGCTTGAGAGATCTTTAAAAGAAAACAAACCTCTTAACATCAAGCTAGGCTGCGATCCAAGCAGACCCGATCTTCATATCGGTCATTCAGTTGTTTTGAAGAAACTTGCACAATTTCAGCAATTAGGGCATCAGGCGATATTAATAGTTGGTGATTTCACTGGAATGATCGGCGATCCATCCGGAAGAAGCGTAACTCGCCCGGCTTTAACTCTTGAAGAAACCAAAATTAATGGTGAATCCTATTTTCAGCAGGCTTCAAAAATTTTAGATAAAGACAGAACTAAAATTGTATATAATTCTGAGTGGCTAAGCACGATGAAATTTGAGGACGTAATCAAGCTCGCCTCAAAATATACTGTTGCCCGGATGCTTGAACGTGATGATTTCACAAAGCGATATAAATCAGGAGAACCTATAAGCATACACGAGCTTCTGTATCCTCTTGCACAGGCGGTGGATTCAGTTGCCATAAAAAGTGATGTTGAATTGGGAGGAACGGATCAGAAGTTTAATCTTCTTGTCGGAAGAGATTTACAAAGAGAACATGGACAGGAACCGCAGGTAATTTTAACGATGCCTCTGCTCGTCGGAACAGATGGTGTTGAAAAGATGAGCAAGTCATATGATAATTACATAGGTATTTCCGATCCGCCGAAAGAAATTTACGGAAAGACACTCTCAATCCCTGATTCGTTGATCTATATTTATTATGAACTCGCCACTGATATCTCATCAGGGGAATTAGTACAGATAAAATCTCAGCTCGATGATCCGAAAATCAATCCACGTGATTTAAAGAGAAAACTTGCCCGTACTTTTGTCAGGATGTATTACAATGAAAAGACTGCTTCAGAAGCTGAAGCAGAATTCGACAAAATTTTTATCAGGAAAGAAACGCCTGAAGATTTACCTGAATTTGTTTTAAAGCATAATACCAAAGAATTAAGTATTTTAGATTTAATAATAAAAGTAAGCTTCGCTCCATCAAAAGGTGAAGCAAGAAGATTGGTCTCTCAAGGGGGCGTTTCAATTGATGGCAAAAAAATTGATGATATTAATGACATGATAATGATTAGAGACGGAATGATACTTAAAGTAGGTAAAAGAAAATTCATTAAAATTTTAACTGATTAAGAAAGGAGATTCGAATTGTATTTACCCTCAAAAATTTTCTTTACAAAAGGCGTTGGCAGAAGTAAAGAATATCTTACGTCTTTCGAACTTGCATTAAGAAGTGCACGAATAGAAATTTGTAATTTGGTAACTGTCAGCAGCATTTATCCTGTTAACTGTAAAAGAATAACCCTGGAAGAAGGGCTGAAAGAAATTCAGCCGGGACAAATTGTTCATTGCGTCATGGCCCGTACTTCAACCAATGAACCCAACAGATTAGTCGCATCTTCACTAGGTGTTGCACTTCCCGCCGATAAAAGCGCTTACGGATATTTATCAGAACATCATCCTTTCGGGCAGACCGAAAAAATTGCCGGTGAATACGCAGAAGATCTTGCTGCAACAATGCTGGCTTCAACGCTCGGTATCGAATTCAACTCTGACACAGATTGGAATGAACGCGAAGATATTTATAAAATGTCTGGCAAGATTGTTAAGACGTTCAACATCACACAATCTGCTGAGGGTGATAAAAATGGTTTATGGACTACCGTACTTGCCGCAGCAATACTTCTTCCTTAGTAAAATAGATTTTTGTGGAACGTGAAATAATAGAGTGGATTGTTTTCTGGGGAATTGTTGCCGTTCTGTTTTTTATTGATCTTTATTTAAGTGAACGCCGCACTGAAAAGATATCATTAAAATCCAGCTTAATCTGGAGCACAATCTGGACAATCGCTGCATTAATATTCAACGTCTTTATTTTCTATGATCTGGGAAAAGAAAGAGCAGTTGAATTCCTGACCGGTTACATAATTGAAAGATCCCTATCCTTCGACAATCTTTTTGTTTTCCTGCTTATCTTCGATGTGATGCACATTAAACCTGAAAACCAGCCTCACGTTTTAAAATGGGGAATACTCAGTGCAATCGTTTTCAGGATAGTTTTTATTGTAGCCGGAGTTGGATTAGTAAATTTATTTGAACCGATAATTTATGTTTTCGGACTGATCTTATTATACGCAGCTTATAAAATGGCATTTGGCGGTGATCAGAAAATTGATGTCGAGCATAACTGGCTTGTCAGGCTTGCAAAAAAGTACATGAATCTTGACTCTGAGTATAAAGGGAAAAAATTTTTTATAACCAAAGGCGGGAAAAAATTTGCCACGACAATATTTCTCACTTTTCTTTTGATTGAGTCATCCGATATAGTTTTTGCAGTTGATTCGATCCCGGCAATAATCGCAATTACAAAGGATACTTTCATAATTATCTCATCAAACATATTTGCAATACTTGGTTTGCGGGCACTCTACTTTGCACTTGCAGCACTTGTTGATCTGTTTGTTTATCTGAAATACGGTGTGGCAATTATTTTATTTTATGTAGGTGTGAAGATGTTAACCGCAGAGTTTTATCACATCCCAACCGAATATTCCCTGATTCTAATTCTTGCGATACTTGTAAGTTCGATTCTGCTATCACTTATTTTTAAGAAAAGAATAACAAAATAGATTAATTCCGAACCTTTGCGATCACGTCGAAAAACTTTACGTCCTTTGGGTGAAATATTATTGTTCTCGCAGAGTTCGCAAAGATAATTGCCAAGCACGCGAAGTCATTTCATCAAAACCATCTTCCTAACTGAAACAAACTCATCCGTTCTCAATTCATAAATATACATTCCTGTAGCTGCGTTCTTTGCATTCCATTGATACTGATATTTACCTGCTGTCAATGATGCATTTACTAACTCTGCTACTTTCTCTCCCAATGCATTGTAGATCGATAACTTCACATTGGCTGCATCTTCCGGCAATGAGAACTCTATCACTGTACTTGGGTTGAATGGGTTCGGATAGTTCTGCTCCAGTGTATACTTGGCAGGAATCAGCTCGCCTGATACCATCAGCTTGTGTATTGTTGCATCGCCGATGACTATATCTTCGCCTGCCTTCAGGTTTACGTTTATCTTTTTGCCTGATTCATCCTGCAATCTGATATCCATATTCTCTGTTCTTACCGTCAATGGATATGTTGCTCCACTCATCTCTATAGTTTGAATTGCACTGTTGATGTTCTCTGCTATCCTTCCACTGCTGAACCTCATATCGAACATTCCTGCTGGAGGTGGTGGTGGTAGTTCATACTGTGTTAGATCTACTTCACCTTTTACTGCATACAGCGTATAGCTTCTGCCTGATGCATCGGTGATTGTTATCTTACCCCAATCCTCTTTTATATATTTGGTTATCTTAGACTGTCTTGCAGATCCACAAAGTGGTAAAACTATTTGTGCACTACAAGAAAGTTTTACCCAGTAAGCATAACCTGGAAAGAGTGTATCTGCAATCTGGTATCCGGTCGAATATCCATAAATAGGAAATGATAAACATCCGGGAGGTACGGTTTGAATATCAACTGCTGCTACAAGACATTCATATACACCAATTAAATTCCAACCTGCAGAACGGAAGAATGGATCGTTTGGAACTTTAATTATTCCACTGGCTGGCCATTCCTCACCAGTATTGTAGGTTCTCGCTCCTGAATGTTTCATAAAGTAACCATAAGTCGGTGTGGCTATTGTTACTATATAGTAACCAAATGGTGGAGGTGGAGCTGGATTAAAGCCAAATACGTTGGCTGTAGGATCTCGGAATATCCACCAAGTATTTACATTTTGATCTATTGGATGTAAACCCGGTATCGATACCATATTCCAACCATTGAGAATCGATACTGTTAATTGGAAAGTTGTTGTATCTGGAAGTGGAAAATAATTTATGGCATCAAGGGCATTAAGAATTCCCCATCCATATAAATTATCAGGGTTACTATTCTTTGAAGCTGTATTTCTCATAGCATCTCTGACCTGCATAGGTGTAAGATTTGGATTAGCACATAATATAAGTGATGCAACTCCGGCCGAAAGCGGACAACTGAATGAGGTTCCGCTTGCAGTAGTATATGAATGATCTCCATTAGGAGAAGCAACCACATCGCCCGAACCTAACGCCATAATATCCGGTTTAATTCTTCCATCTACAGTTGGGCCTACACTGCTGAAGGATGACCTGCTTCCAGAAATATTTACTGCGCCTGCTGCAATAACACTATCACCATCTGAGGGTGCGCCAAGAGTATTGTGTGAAGCGTTAAATCCTTCGTTGCCTGCAGAGTTAACTACTACAATTCCAACATACGCTGCATAATCAGCGCCATTTGTAATAACTGTTGTATTGCCATCCATATCTTCCCAGGTATAGCTCTGAAAAGGAGGATCAAAACCAATATAGCCAAGCGATGTTGAAGTAACATCCACTCCAATACTATCAGCCCATTCCATAGCGGCTATCCAGTTATCTTCTTCAATCGGAGTTTCGCTATCTGTGTTCTCTGTTTTAGCCAGGATATAAGATGAATTAAAAGCCGGACCAATTAAATGACCGGGTGCATAGCCACCGATCGTCGAGAGTGTCATTGTCCCGTGTGAACCTTCTCCCATATCTCCTTGATTGCCAACATTGGGATCATTATTTACAAAATCCCATGCAGCTATGATATTCATTGAAAGAAATGCATCGTGACTAAGTCTGTTGAATCCTGCATCCATAACACAAATAGTCACTCCTTGCCCTGTAAATCCCGAATCATGAACTGCAGGAACATTTATCTGCTGAAGTTGTGCATAAGAATCTCCATAATCATAGCTGTTCACACCAGCAGGCTGTTGTATCCCACCTGGTTTTTGCGTCACGCTGTTTAGATCTGGTTCCGGTTTATTTTCTTTTCTTAACTTATAAACAATATCAAGTTTCTTCACAAAGGGCAGCGATGCAATCTGGTCCAGCTGTGTTTTACTTGCAGTACCGCTGACTGCATTTAACCATTTCGATGGCCATTTTAGTTTTAATCCTTTTGATTTTACCTGAAAAATATAATCCGAGTTTACTGGTAAATCTCTCATAGTTAGAGGTGAAGAATTATTAAAAACTTTTTCTCTTCTTTTAATTGATTTCTCACTCATCACCAATTGAGGATTAATGAAATAAACATCAGTATTCATTCCTTTGTCAATAAAATAAATCCAGACTAAAATTTCATCAGTTGCCGATGCATTACTTATTTTTGTTTCAAGTGTTCCTGATATTTTATTAACTGGTGTCTGTGAAAATGTTGTTGCAAAAATGCATAACAAAAACATTAGTGCATAAATCTTAAACATCTTAACTGCCTAAATTTGATTTAACAATCAGCTCTAATAGCTGAAAACTAAGCATTACAACTTACAGATTATTTTTGACCGAATTAAATAGCCATAAGTCATTCTGATGAAATTAAAAACCCCTAACAATTTTTATTGATAGGGGTTTCTAAATCGAATAATATTAATTACTTCAACAAAACCATCTTCTTAACTGAAACAAACTCCTCCGTTCTCAATTCATAAATATACATTCCTGTAGCTGCGTTCTTTGCATTCCATTGATACTGATATTTACCTGCGGTCAGTGATGCATTTACTAAGTCTGCTACTTTCTCTCCCAATGCATTGTAGATTGATAACTTCACATTGGCTGCATCTTCCGGCAATGAGAATTCGATTATTGTACTCGGGTTGAATGGGTTTGGATAATTCTGGAATAGGATGTAATCTAATGGTAATGAAGGCGGATTGCCATAAATAATTTCAACCTTTATCTTCATTAATTTCTGTCTATTTACATTTACCAAAATAAGTTTATCCAGGGTAACTTCCTCTGGATTGATCAGTACGAACGGCATGTCAGCCATAAAGTGTTCACCAGCTTTAATATATTTCTCGCCAAGGGGGTCATACAGAAGTGTTCTTAAAATTTCAGATGCCGGTACATAGTGATAGAATCCCTGACCCAGATCGGTATTAATCACCATATTCTCCGGGTCGCTGCCTACGTTAGCAAATTCAACCTGCGCTCCGCGTATTCCTACTTTGGAATCGAGGTATGCCATAATTCCTTTATTATTAATATAAAAGGTTACCTTTGCATCTTCATCACCACTGAACTCTGATAGTTTTGCAAACCCGTAATCTCCAATTGGTGTTCCATTTGGGTAGATTCCGGTTAGTATGATGTTCTGAATCAATGACAGTTCCTGAACATTTACAAATCCATCTGGTTCCGGTGATAGATTTCCAGGTAACCAGGGTGCTATATCTGCTCTTAAGAATTCTGTTTCATCCAGTGAATCTATGTTTACGATATGATCAACAACCATTATCAGGTCAAGAACATCCAGAAATCCGTCGCTGTTGACATCACCATACCAGGAAATTCTGTTCCTTGCTATTACTGTTAGAAGATCGCGGGAAGGTGTTATATTAATCGGTAATCCTTCAAATGTACTGGCTTCAGCATTTGTGATTTTGACTGTTGATTTTAAGCTATCTTGTAAAGGTTGCAAATCAGCAACTCTGTAATTTACCTTCAACAGTTCATTGTAATCGCCAGGAATTAGTCCCACGCCCTGATTTAAATTATAAAGTAAAACAAATACTTCATCTACTGATGCTCCGTTAGGTGTTATCGGTCCCCTGACTATGTTATATACCAATATCCAGCTGGAATCAGTTACATCAGCACCCTTTTGAATGTTCTGGAATGTTAATATAACATTGTCGCTAACTTCTTTATTTACCTGTAATCTGAATTGAAGTGCATGGAGTGAGTCAGTCAGGTTCTTCAATTGCATTACATCCATATATGAATTGTCTTCTAATCTGTATACTGTATCCTGCTCAAATATTAATCCAGCTTCAGAAACAACGATTGCTGATAATGGTATCGTTTTAGACGGTACACTGGCCGCACTAAATACTAATGTACCTGTATATGTTTCAGGTATCGCAGGAGCTATAAATGTAACTGTGAATATAAAGTTCCCACCCGCAGGTATGGTAACGGTGTCAGGAGTAATGTTCCAATTGGGTGCTTCAGTAATAATCGCCTCCACAAGTAGTTGAGTGGTACTATTATTGGTTATAGTAATTGGTAAATCGGCAGTCGTACCAGTAATAATATTAATAAGATTTACAACATTTATATTTGATTCAATAGCTTCTACTCCGGTACCTTGAACTGAATATGTTGCCGGTGAACCTGATGCGTTATGTGTAATTATTAAATCTGCTGTTTTAAGACCAGTGGATGTCGGTGTGAATGTTATATCAAATATCTGACTTCCACCTGGCAGTATAGTAATCGGAAATATATTTGGTGAAAATGTAAACTGTCCATCCGATGAAGCAATATTTGAAATTACCAAATCAAGAGTTCCTGTGTTACTTACCGTTGCCTGTAACATTGCACTTGAACCAATTGCCACATTACCGAAGTTCAGATTTAGTGGTGTAATTCCAAAGTTAGGTTCTACCCCAGTTCCTTGTACTGAATATAATGTCGGTGAACCAGATGCATTATGTGTGAATGTTATATCTGCTGTTTTAAGACCTGGGGATGTCGGTGCAAATGTTATATCAAATACCTGATTCAATCCGGGTCCTATCGTAATCGGAAATGTATTTGGTGTAAATGTAAACTGTGCGTTTGATGAAGTAATGTTCGATATTATAAGATCACTGGTTCCTGAATTGCTAACTGTTGTCTGCAGCATTGCATTTGAACCAACTACCACATTACCGAAGTTCAGATTTGGCGGTGTAATTCCAAAGTTAGGTTCTACCCCAGTCCCCTGGATTGAATATGACGTTGGTGAACCAGATGCATTGTGAGTAAATACCAGGCTATCCGTATTTGAACCAACTGTTGCCGGTGTAAATGTTATATCAAATATCTGGCTTCCACCAGAAATTATTGTGATAGGAAATGTATTTGGCGAAAATGTAAACTGTCCATCTGATGAAGCAATATTTGAAATTACCAAATCAAGAGTTCCTGTGTTACTTACCGTTGCTTGTAACATTGCATTTGAACCAACTGCAACATTGCCGAAGTTCAGGTTTGGCGGTGTAATTCCAAAGTTAGGTTCTACTCCGGTACCCTGTACTGAATATGTTGTTGGTGAACCTGAAGCATTATGTGTGAATGTTATATCGGCTGTTTTAAGACCTGGTGATGTCGGTGTAAATGTTATATCAAATATCTGGCTTCCACCAGAAATTATTGTGATAGGAAATATATTTGGTGTAAATGTAAACTGTCCATCTGATGAAGCAATATTTGAAATTACCAGGTCTGAAGTTCCTGTGTTACTTACCGTTGCTTGTAACATTGCATTTGATCCAACTGACACATTGCCGAAATTCAGGTTTGGCGGTGTAATTCCAAAGTTAGGAGTTACTCCAGTTCCCTGTAATGAATATGATGTCGGTGAACCAGATGCATTGTGAGTAAATACCAGGCTATCGGTATTTGAACCAACTGATGTCGGTGTAAATGTTATATCAAATACCTGGTTAAGACCAACACCAATTGTAATCGGAAATGTATTTGGTGTAAATGTAAACTGTGCATCTGATGATGTAATATTTGATATCACCAGATCTGAAGTTCCTGAATTGGTAACAGTTGCCTGTAACATTGCATTTGAACCAACTGCAACATTACCGAAATCCAGATTTGGCGGTGTAATTCCAAATTCCTGTCCAAAAGCAAATCCAAAATAAATCAGTGCGAAAGAGAGTACAAAAAATAGTTTACACATAACGCAATCTTTTAATTTTTAAGAATAAGTTTTTATAGATTGACTATTAGTAATTAAATTCAAACGTAGCCCAAAGATTAGGCAATCATCATACCATCAAAATCTATCAATAAAATCAAGAAAAATAGTTTTATAATC
>DATDOL010000054.1:0-3127 GCA_035293265.1 Ignavibacteriaceae bacterium
TGATAAAGGAACAATTTTTCTGGATGAAATTGGTGAGATTTCAGAAAATTTCCAGGTGAAGTTATTGCGTGTTCTCCAGAGCGGAGATATCGAGAAAGTAGGATCATCAATTGAACAAAAGGTTGATGTTAGAGTAATTGCAGCTACAAATATTGATTTAGAATCGGCAGTTAAGGGAAAAAAATTCAGAGAGGATTTGTATTACCGTATCAATGTTTTCAAAATTGAACTGCCTCCATTAAGAAATCGGAAGGAAGATATTGAAGCACTTGCTCTACATTTTTTGTTAAAAGTATCCGGTGAACTTAGATTTTCCAGTGCTTCAATAAATTCTTTAAAGGAGTATGAATGGAAAGGAAATGTCCGTGAACTAGAGAGTGTAATAAACCGGGCAGCAATATTTGCAAAATCGGCAAACAGAAATCTGATTCAGCTTGCCGATCTTCCCGACAATATTGTAAAATCTAGAAAAGTTAGTTTTGAAGAACTTGTTTTGGAATCATTGAGAAATAAAAATTTTTCACATTCCTCAATTTCAGAAACTGCAAGGGAACTTGGAAATGTAAACCGTACACTGATATCGGAAAATTTCAGAGGAATTGTTTTAAAAACTTTAGTAGGGACAAATTTTGATATTGAGGAAACTGTAAGAAAGATCTCAGTTGATCGGGATGAAGAAATAAAAGAAAAAGTCAGGTCTAAAATTCGAATGTATCTTAATAATATTGATGTCGACCTGGCCAACTCCCCGGGTAAAAATTTTGAAAGCATAAAACAAAATTTCAATTCAAAGTATAAAAACCTTCCTGCAAAATTTCATCTTTACCTGGATGAAGTGATTAAGTTTAAACTTAACCTTTAGTTTAAATATTGTCACTCATTTAGCTTGTTAAAAAGATGAATTTTTCAGAAAAATTTTTACAATTAACCCATTTTGAATTTACATGAAATACTGGGAATCAGTAACCTTTTTAAAGAATTTTCGTCTTAATAGGAAGGATCAATTTAAATTTTTAAATACTTATTTTTGGGTGTATTCTTTAAAATATTACGGAGGAATAATGAACTTTTTCAGATTAATATTTATCACAATTGTACTATTATTTTCATCAAACTATATTGCGATTGCTCAGGATTCAACAGAAACAGATGATGATTGGGAATGGAATTTAGAAGAAGTAGAAGATTACGTCGATTGGAAAACTAAACAACCAACGATGTCTATTAATTATGGCATCTCGGATATTTCCCGTACGGATGTTGAGGCACCTTTTGCTGATAATAATCTGATCGAACTGAAACTGGGTTATACAACAAACCGCGCATCCCGATTTGCAGATTTCATCGAGAAGCACAGATACAATTATCTGCTGCTTAACAAGAACTCAACAGAACTCGCTGGCAGTTCTGAATCTGCTTCAGAAATTGAAACGAGTAACTGGCAATTCGGAATTGCGTGGTCTGGGGGATATGGATATATAGTCGGAACAGAAACTTTAGTCACCCCTTACTTTACTTCAATGTTGTCCTGGACTAACTTGGATTTCAATGATGATTCACTCAGTGCAAATGATGAACGGGTTAAAGGACTTTATGACGAAACTTTCAGATTTGGTTCCGGTATGGAAGCAGGTTTAAGAGTACAAGCTACAAAACTTGTTACGGTTGAAGCCGGCTATGAGCGATCGATTGTTTTTGAAAGACATTTATTCTGGAAATGGGCTGGCAGCGGACTTATTGAAATTGTTGCTCAAGGTCTGGTGGATACTTTTGTAAAAGAAATTTTTAAGTCATCACCCGCCGCAGGTCCGGTTGTAAATTTCTTACTCAAAGGTGCTCTTGGCTATGGATTATACGAATTGAGACAGGACAAAATGAATTGGCCTTTTCCAAGCGCTCCGCCGATTGCATTCGATAATATTAAATTCGGTGCAACGTTCGTGTTTTAATTCTCTGCGTTCTTTGCGACTTTGAGTGAGAATTTTTCTCGCCAAGACGCAAAGATGCTAAGTTAATCCTGAAATTTAATTTTAATGTTTACAATTTCTGATTTACTACCCGTACGGACTGGTGGCCCCCACGTACCTGCACCTGATGTGACATAGTAATGGGTGTTACTTTTTTTCTTATAACCCCAGCTGATTTCATAAATGAGACTGGCGATAATATTTCCCGGCCAGATCTGTCCGTGATGTGTATGACCTGAAAGCTGAAGATCAATATTGTTTTTTTCAGCTTGTTCAAGTTTTACCGGGGTGTGATCTAACAATATTTTGGGGAAGCTTCCTTGTAGTGATTCCATTATTTGTTCAAGTTTTTTTCGTGACTTGCCGGTGAACTGTTTCATCGATACATCTTCCCGTCCAACAAGATAGAAGCTGCTGTCAACTAATTCATATTTATCCCTAAGCACTTTCATTCCATATTCTTCCATATACTTTACGCTTGTGTTGACTTCGTTTATAAATTCATGATTCCCGTTAATAGCATACACACCGTATTTCGATTTTAATTTTTTAAATGATTCACCAATTCTTCTTTCTTTAAGTATCACTGCTTTATCATCAACCACATCACCGCCGAACAAAATAATATCCGGATTTGCTGAATTTATTTTTTCAACTATTCTTCCCAGCAATCTTTCTCCATCAATAGGTGAAAGATGATGGTCTGCAGCAAAAACTATGTTTAATTCGTTTAACCTGCTGTCACCCTTAGGAAGAGTAATATTCAAAGTCTTAATTGTAATATCTCTTTTGTTGATATTTCCAAGCAGAACAATAATCCCGGCAATTATAATTATAGAAACTGCCGTTATCTTCTTTGTCAGTTCATAGTTTTCATAAAAAGATTTTGGAAGGAAATGAAAAAACGATTCGAGCAGGCGAATTAAATCAAGTCCTAAAAGCAGAAGCATGAAGTATACAAGAAATGCAAACCATATCGCTCCAACTCCAAGCCAGATATCGTAAACTATCGGCAGGAGAAATCTGTACAGCAGTTTTGAAAATACATATCCATAAGCGACGATAACAAACAAAATCACATAGAATGGTTTAAGGGCAGGAATTGTATGAATTGCCTGCCATCCCCTGATGAAAATATAATAATTCAGGACGGTATAAAC
>DATDOL010000055.1:0-16791 GCA_035293265.1 Ignavibacteriaceae bacterium
TTTGCATTTTATTCGGCTGCTGATAAGAGTTCAGCAAATAAATTAATTAAGCGAACTTATTTTAAAGCTTTGGAATATTTTGACAAAACAAGAGGCGGAGCTGATTACAAAACGTGGATGTTAAGAGTTCTTTTGAATCGAATTTATGAATTTTATTCGAAGGAAAGGGAAATTCAGAAAAATGAACTCGATAATGAAGATTTATTTTTTTTAACTGCGTTAAGTGAAGATAGACTATTGCAGATAAATGAATCAATTATGCCTTCAATCAATCAAAAAAAAATTTTAGAAATTCTGAAGAGAATACCGATTGATTTGAGATTACCTCTCATTTTCCAGGTAGCTCTTAAATATAATTATGAACTTTCTGCTGAATATATAGACATCCCTGCCGGAACAATCGCATCAAGAATTTTCCGGGCAAGAAAATGGATATTCAATGAACTCTTTACCGATAATAAAATTGATGGAACTCATCATAAGCTTGAGTACAAAGAAATGAAACTTATATCTGCAGAAGCTGATGGAGAACAATTTGAAAAGGGAAACTTCAGCTTGAATAATTTTGCCAAAGAACTTCTTATTCAGCAGATAATTAAAAAAATAGTGGAAATACATTTAAATCCGTTCGAGGCTCCAGGAAGGATAAAGTCAAAATTCACAAGAAAAATAAACAAATTGATTCGAAAAAGTGAAAAGTTAAACCAATCCTGAACAAACATAAAATTATTTCGCTTCCCACCCTGAAGCTCACCTATTAACGATAATTCTTTTAATCCTGATATGTTTTGAATAAAAGTTAAAAATAAACTTTTTAAAAAAGTTTGCTATAACTCTGTTAAATTATGTTGTTTATGGAGGAGTTAAATGATAAATTTACAGCTCGCTTTAATCTAAAATAATTTGAAACGATGGCACGATTAAAAAACATAGAAGCATTTTGTAATTCCTGTAATATGGTTCAGAAAATGGAACTTGGCAGTGATGTGACCGGTAAAGAAAGTGGAACCTGGAAGTGGGCAAAATGTAAAAAGTGTAAACATACTATGGTAATTGACGTTTCTGAAAACGTACTTTCAACAAAGATATCCCTTGAAGGAATTGAAAACGAAGACAGCACAGTTTATTCACCCTCAAAATCGTACAAAGTCGGTGACCCGATCTATCATAAAGACTGGGATGACTTTGGAAGAGTTGTTTCGAAAGAAACACTTTCTACTGGTCAAAGATCTATTGCAGTCGAGTTTCAAAAATCAGGTTTAAAAAAATTAATAGAATCATTAAATAATTAATAATTCGGAAAGAGGTGAGATATATTGGTTGGTATATCAATTGGTGAAAATGAATCCATTGATAAAGCGCTTAGAAGGTTTAAGAAAAAGTATGAAAGATCAGGTGTTCTTAAAGAGTTCAAGAAAAGAACTTTTTTTGTAAAACCTTCGGTAAAAAAACGAATGGAAAAAATTAAAGCTGTCAGACGTGCACAACGGCCTGATATATTCTGATTTTCAGCCCCACGACCGGGGCTTTTTTATTTTAGATGGATAACCGGTTCGATTATTTCGGATTCTTTTCCCTTTGAATAATGTTTCCTCAGATGTTTTATTATAACATCGTACGCCTGATCTATTGTATTACACATAGTGAATAAATTCAAATCTTCCTGGCTTATAACTCCATACTCAACAAACTTTTCAAAATTAATGACACTTTTCCAGTATTTTTCATCATAGATGACAACTGCAAGTTTCTTCCGGATTTTGTCGGTCTGAATTAATGTCAGGACTTCAAACAACTCATCCATCGTACCAAAGCCGCCGGGAAATATTATCAGTGCTTTAGATAAATAAGCAAACCAGAATTTTCGCATAAAGAAGTAATGAAATTCAAAACTCAGATCCGGCGTTACATATTTATTTACATATTGTTCAAATGGAATACTTATATTCAAACCGATTGAATAACCGCCGGCTTTTTTTGCTCCCCGGTTCGCAGCTTCCATAATGCCCGGACCGCCGCCTGTACAAACAATAAAACGATTAGCATTTGTTTCCAGGTTTAACGACCATTCAGTTATCCTTCTGGAAAGTTCGACCGCATCTTCGTAATACTTCGACATGTCAACTGCCAATTGGGCTTCTCTCAGTTTTTTTGCAAAGTCAGGAGTAGATTTTGGATCTTTCGATTTGAATTCACTGTAGTTTTTAATTGCATTATGTTTTGATTGCAACCGTGCTGAGCCAAAGAAAACAATAGTGTCCACTACTTTATGTTTTCTGAATTTGCTTTTAGGATGAAGATATTCTGTAAGAATCCTGATCGACCTGCCATCGGAAGAATTTAAAAAGTCAGGATTTTCGTAAGCTTTTTTTGGTTTATGATTTTTTGCCATGCCTGATTAACATTATTAAATGGTATTGAAGATTAATTTTATAAATCTCTGCAGAGGAATTTTGTGATTTATTTTTATTGAGTGAAAGTTATATATTTACAACCAAAAATTTATCAATGAAATGTTTTTTAAATTTAAATTTTGTATCGCTCAAAGATAGTTTTAATCATAGTTTTATCAAATAATATTAACAGATGAGCACCTGGTTATTCAAGACAAAAGTAATCGTTGAAACTTCAGCACTGATTTTTCTATTGTTTTCAAACAGCTTTACAAACTCAGGGGATGAGATTAAAGGGAGGATTGAAAAAGAGCTTGGCAAAATTCCCTCAGGAACTAATTATGGATTAATGATTTATAACCCGCTAACACAGGACACTTTAATCTCAGTTAACCACACACGATCGATGATTCCTGCATCCATAACAAAACTTTTTACCACTGCTGCAGCACTTGAAATTATGGGTGGTGACTATGTTCTGAAAACCCAAATTCTTGTTGATGATAAAGATTTATCTGATGAAGTTGTGAATGGAAATATTTATATAAAAGGCTTTGGCAATCCTATGTTTACAGATGATGATCTGCAGAATCTGGTTGACAGTTTTTATAAAAGCGGTGTAAGAAAAGTTGATGGTGATGTAATCGGAGATGACTCATTCTTTGATGATATTTATACAAGAGATGACTGGATAAAAGATGAGGACGCCAATGTAACTCTTCCCCCGATCTCAGCTCTGGTGATTGACAGAAATAAAACAGTCGTTACAAGGAAAAAGAAGGGCAGATACAGAAATTATTTTGTGAATATAACAAATCCTCCTCTATACGCTGCAAAAAAGCTGAAGGAAAAACTTGAGCAAGCCGGAATAAACGTAACCGGTGAAACAAAAACAGATTTGACTCCATCAACAGCGTATCTATTTAATGAATCAGCGGTTGAACTTAGAGAAGTTATAAAACCGATAAATAAAAACAGCGACAACTTTGCAGCAGAATGTTTATTCAAATCAATCGGTGCCATAGCCAGCGGAAAACAAGGCAATTCACTTTATTCAACGCAGGCAATATTGACGTTTATTAAAGAGAATGAAATTTATTCCGAAGGAACAGCTGTAGTTGATGGTTCCGGTATTTCAAGATTCGACCAGATAACTGTTGGTGCAATAATCGGTGTGCTGGAAAAAATGTATTTCGATCTAAAACATTATGAAGATTTTTTTAATTCAATGAGTATCGCCGGCATTGACGGAACGTTAGATTCGAGAATGAGAAATACATCTGCTTATAATAATTTCAGAGGTAAAACCGGAACATTAAACGGCGTTTCATCAATATCGGGATATCTGACTACACAGGATGGTGAAGATTATATTGTTGGAATGATATTCGAGTTTACTAGAGGTGGTGCTAATAAATTCCGCAACATCCAGGATAATATCATCGAAATTCTTGCCGGCTGGAAAAACGAAAGCCCTGATTCATTAGAGTATCAGGGCTTAAAAGATCTTGATGACTAATAAAATTTCTGGTTACTCACCTTGGGTTTGTGGAGGCAATTGATTCTGCTGTGGAAGAGTTGGTGTTTCCGGAACGGTTTGCCTGCCGGTTTGTTGGATTATACTTTTTTGTTCCTGTGTTACTTTACCTGGAAGGAAAAAAAGATTTATTACGATTGCCAAAATTGCGACTATTCCGCCTAACCACCATGTTGCCTTGCTCAGAAAATCGGCAGTTCTTCTCGAACCAAACATAGCTCCCATGTTCCCGGCTCCTCCAAAGGTACCAGCAAGTCCTCCGCCTTTACTTGATTGTAAAAGTACGGTAATTATAAGCAGGACTGCTGCAATTGCGGCTACTAATACTAATATTGTGTACATAATTTTATTTCTCCTTTAATTTGTAGCGGGGGAGGGATTCGAACCCCCGACACGTGGATTATGATTCCACTGCTCTAACCAACTGAGCTACCCCGCCCAATTGAGGTTGCAAATATAGTCACTCATAACAATAATTTCCAAAAAGAAGTTGAATGTTATTTATATTAACTAACCAGCTCACTATCCCTCATTACATTCCAGAGTGTATCAAGCAGATTTTCGAGTCCATACCCTGTTGCAGATGAGAAGACTAATGGTTTCATTTTGATTCCTTTCAAACTAAGCCGGGATATTTTTATCAGCCTCTGTTCATCACATAAGTCCGCCTTTGAAAGCGACACAAGTATTTTCTTTTTTGTTAATTTATCGCTGTAACTTTTTAATTCATTTAGTAGAATCTTAAAATCTTTTTCATAATTTTCAGATGTTGATTCAATCAGGAAAAGAATTATTCCGGTTCTCTCGATATGCTTTAAAAATTTATGTCCAAGACCTTTGCCTTTATGTGCTCCTTCGATAATCCCGGGAATATCTGCAACTGTAAAAGTTTTAAAATCCTTATACTTTACTATTCCTAAATTTGGCTCAAGTGTGGTGAAAGGATAATCTGCAATTTTGGGGCGAGCCGAAGAAATCTTGGAGATAAGTGTTGATTTACCTGAATTAGGAAACCCTACTAATCCAACATCTGCAATCAACTTTAATTCGAGTATAACTTTTTTGAATTCGCCCTGTTTACCTTCTTCGGCAAAACGTGGTGTCCTGTTGGTTGGAGTTGCAAAATTACTATTACCCTTTCCACCTTTTCCTCCTCTTGCAATAACAACTTTTTTTTTGTCTTTCTCAAGATCAAATAAAACCTCACCCGATTTAAAATCTTTTACAATCGTTCCAACAGGAAGTTTGATAACTACATCACTACCGCTTTTGCCATCTTTGAGAGAACTACCGCCAATTTGCCCATCAACTGCTGAATATTTTTTTTTATATCGGAAATCGAGCAAGGTATGTAAATTATGGTGAGCTTCAAGAATCACATCTCCTCCCTTCCCTCCATTGCCTCCGGCTGGTCCACCTTTTGGAACGTATTTTTCTCTGCGGAAAGCCACAGCTCCGCTTCCACCATCGCCGGCTTTTACTTCAATGACAACATAATCAATGAACATTATGACTGCCTGAAGTAATTAGATACGGCGTTTGTGAATGTTATCGCATCTTTTGAATAATGACTTACTTTATAGGAAGAAAATACGCTTCTTAAAATCTCCGAGGCTTCTCTGTAACCATGACAATCCATAATCCGCTCTGCTGTTGTCACAAAATCTTCCCTGTCACCTGAGAATACGTATGATATTATTTTTTTAACATCTTTCCTTTTAAGATAACTCAGCAGGTCTTTTTTGCGGATTGGTCGTGCGAATTCTTCTTCTTCTGGTTTTATTTTGTTGGATGGAGGTACTTTGATCTCAGTTTTTGGTTCGACCTCAGGTTTTGCTATTTTACTTACCCGCGAAGGTTCAATCAGGGTTTTTGCTTTTACTTTATTTTCATCTTCACTTTTTGATTGACTTTTGATTTCCGGCTCAACAGGTTTGATCACTTTTTTTTCTTCCGGAGGAGGAATCGTTTTATGTTTATCATCGCTGAAAGCTATCTGATCTATCGTTTCTAGGTCCCGATCAATCAAATCAAACTCTGATAGCTGGCTTTCATCTTCAACCAGCTCATCTTCTGCTAAATCTTCTCCTAATTTATCCAACTCATCAAACACTTCAAGCAGTTCATCCTCGAGAGAAGACTCAATTCTCGGAGGTAAACTTTCATCTTCACTTTCAAATTGATCGCCGGCAAGTCTAGTTTCATTATCTGTATGCTTTGCGGTTAAATGATCGTCATTGATTGTGTCACCTTCCGGACTTTCTTCATCACCAAAAAAATCCCGGATCATTTCATCAACAATATCTTTCTCAGGAATTACGATGTGTTGTTGATCGACTTCTCCAGATAAATCTTTTTCCTGAGATGCATGTCTTAATCCCATTTGGGATGCATCATCAATCTTATACTGCTTTTCGTCATGCTTGAGATCTTCAGTATCCTGAATTTTAGAAATATCTAAGGGATCATCTTTATGAGAAATTGCTTCAGCAACATCATCTTCAAATTTCTTTAGTTCTTCATCATACAATGACAACAGTTTTTCTTCTTCCTCCGCATTTAATATTTCACCTGCTTCCGACATTTCGATTTCCTGTGCACGTTTATCTGCTAATTCCCCAATTGTAGTTTCTTCTTTATCAGTATCTTCTTCAAAAACTATTTTATTAACTTTTTCTTTCAGAGTTTCTTCCAAATTCAAATTTTCAGCTAACTCCGTTTCAACAATGCTACCAGGAATTTCAGCACCGGTCTCAACAGGCAGATACAGGATTCTTTTCAAATCTTCAATAGAAAATTTCTTTTTACCTCCTTCGGGCACGGTTTTTCGAAGCTTCATTAAGTATTCGATAAGATTTTTTTCTTTGAGAAGAATTTCAACAGCCTGAGCAGAAACGGTTGTTTTATCCACACCGCCGATATTAAAAAAATCGCCGATTGAATTAAGTGCGTTGTCTATTAATTGCTCGGAATTGGATTTGAAGAGTTCACGGTCAATCTTGTTAAGTATAAGTTCAAATTCAGTTAATGACAGCTGAACCACTTTTCTTTTCGAAAGGTATGCACCTAGAACATTTTTTATATAATCATAGTAATAAACATATTTTAACATCACCTCAAGCTCATCAACGCTGATGGAAGTTTGATCATTATAAATTAATTTCGTAAGCGACCATTTTGGACGAACAACAAAATTTGCATTGAATGATACAGCTTGTATAATAAGCTTCTCAGTATCCTCGAAAGAAATCTTTTTGCTCTTTTTGATCTCATCGGAAATTTGAAGGAAATGCTGTGAAATTTGTTTCCCGGTATAATCGAAGTAAGACTTCTGTAAAAGTTTTTTCCGGTCAGAGTATATCATATAATCAAGCTCTGCAGAAATATACCGGATTACTGTGGGATGAAGGTCAGTAGCAGAAAGTTTCTCAAAGGTAAAACTGTTGCCAAGTTTCTTCACCTTGTTAACACAGAAATCACTTATAAATTTTATCTCTTTTTCAAACATTTTTAGCCTTGTAAAGATTCAATGTTTTAAAATAAGAAAATCTGTGATAAAATATAATGAGGAATTGTAAAGAAATTAAACAACTTTATATAGATAATTTTCAGGTGGAGATTCAAATAATGCGAATTATTAACTAACCAGGCTATCGAACAAACCGGAGAGAATGTCTATCCCGACATCTTCCCGTGCCTTTAATAAGAAAAAGAAGGATTTATCTCTAAGTTTTTACCGAAGAAGCAATTATAGATTATCAGATTCTTGGTCTCTATATCTCAACTTCCTCAAACCTGATTTTAGCAACAATAAAATCTTTATTCATCCTTGCAATGTTGGTTACAGAAATTCCTTTCGGGCATTCGGCTTCGCATGCATAAGTGTTTGTGCAGCTTCCGAAACCCATTTCATCCATTTTTGCAACCATAGATTGAACACGTTTATAACGTTCCGGTTGACCCTGCGGTAAAAAAGAATACTGCGAAACCTTTGCACCGACAAACAACATTGCAGAAGCATTTTTACAAGCAGCAACACAGGCACCGCATCCGATGCATTCTGCTGCATCCATTGCTCGAGCAGCAATGCTTTTTGGAATCAGGATTTCATTTGCATCAGGAACTCCACCGGTATTTACTGATATGTATCCGCCGGCATACAGAACTTCATCTAATGCAGAACGGTCAACTATCAGATCTTTAAGCACAGGAAATGCGTTTGCCCTGAATGGTTCAATGTAAATTGTTTCGCCGTCTTTAAAATTTCTCATATGAAGCTGGCAGGTAGCTATCTTCGGTATTTTTCCATGAGGATGTCCGTTTATAACCAATCCGCAGGTACCGCAAATGCCTTCCCGGCAGTCGCTTTCAAATGCCACAGGATTCTTTCCTTCACGTTCAAGGTTGTCATTCAGCTCGTCAAGCATTTCGAGGATGGATGCATCCGGAAAAACCGATACTTTAAATTCTTCAAATCTTCCTTTTGAAAAAGTCGACTCCTGTCTCCAGATTTTAAGAATAATATTTAATGAATTTGGTTCCATTACTTGTAACTCCTTACTGCAGGTTTTACATATTCAAAATCGAGCGGTTCTTTGTGAAGATTCCATTTTCCTGCTGTTTCATACTCCCAGGCAGCAACGTAGGAATAATTTTCATCGTCACGTTTTGCTTCACCATCTTCGAATTGATATTCTTCTCTGAAATGCCCGCCGCAGGATTCATTTCTGTGCAGTGCATCAACTGCCATAAGTTCTCCCAGTTCAAGATAGTCTGCCACCCTTCCTGCTCTTTCCAAAGTCTGATTTATATCTTCATTCTGTCCGACAACTTTTACATCATTCCCGAACACTTCTCTTAATTCTTTGATTTCATTTATTGCTTCTTTCAATCCTTTTTCATTACGAGCCATACCGACTTTATTCCACATAATTCTGCCAAGCTTTTTATGGATTTCGTCAACTGTTTTCTTTCCATTTATAGAAAGAAGATTTTTAATATTATCCTCGACTTCTTTTTTAACATTATTAAATTCTGAATGATCAACGCTTACTTTTTCTGGTTTGTCTCCGGCGAGATAGTTACTGACTGTGTATGGTGCAACGAAATAACCGTCAGCAAGTCCTTGCATTAACGCACTTGCACCAAGCCTGTTCGCACCGTGATCTGAAAAGTTAGCTTCACCTAAAACAAAGAGACCGGGAATTGTGCTCATCAGGTTATAATCAACCCAAAGTCCGCCCATTGTATAGTGAGGTGCAGGATAAATTTTCATCGGAACATTGTATGGATTTTCTCCTGTAATAGTTTCATAAACATCAAACAGGTTTCCGTATCTTTCTTCAATCACGTGTTTTCCGAGACGTTTTATCGCATCAGAAAAATCCAGATAAACTGCATCGCCACCTTCAGCTCCTCTGCCTTCATCACATACTTCTTTTGCACTTCTTGATGAAATATCTCTTGGCGACAAATTACCGAACGAAGGATATTTTCTTTCGAGATAATAATCGCGCTCATCTTCTGTTATTTCATCCGGCTTTCGCAAATCTCCTTTTTTCTTTGAAACCCAGATTCTTCCGTCGTTGCGTAAACTTTCACTCATTAGAGTTAGCTTCGATTGACTTTCACCGTGCAAAGGCAAACAGGTCGGATGAATTTGAGTATAGCAGGCATTCGCGAATGCTGCACCTTTTTTGTGTGCTCTCCAGATTGCAGTTGTGTTGCAATTCATTGCGTTTGTCGATAAGAAAAAAACGTTCGAATATCCTCCTGTACAAAGTAAAACAGTCTGAGCTGAATATTTTTCTATTTCACCGGTAACCAAATTTCTACAGATAATTCCTTTGACCTGTTCATCAATCACAACAAGATCTAACATTTCTCTTTTTGTAAAAAGTTTAACCTGGCCTTTTCCAATCTGCCTGTTAAGTGCGCTTACTGCTCCGAGAAGCAATTGCTGCCCGGTTTGCCCTCTTGCATAAAAGGTTCTTGAAACTTGTGCACCGCCGAATGACCTGTTATCAAGTAAACCACCATATTCTCTTGCGAATGGAACACCTTGCGCAACACACTGATCAATTATATTCCCACTGACTTCGGCAAGACGGTGAACATTCGCTTCACGAGCACGGAAATCTCCTCCTTTAACTGTGTCATAAAATAATCTGAATACGGAATCGCCATCGTTCTGATAATTCTTTGCAGCATTAATGCCTCCCTGTGCTGCAATACTGTGTGCTCTTCTTCCGCTGTCGTGGTAAGTGAAAGCTTTCACAGTATACCCAAGTTCTCCCAGACTTGCAGCTGCAGCTGCACCAGCCAGTCCGGTTCCAACAACTATGATATCATATTTTCTTTTATTAGCCGGATTAACAAGCTTCATATTGAATTTATGATTTGACCATTTCTCAGAAATCGAACCCGCAGGTATTTTTGAATCAAGCTTAATCATCTCACTTCCCTCCATAGAAAAATAAAAAGTAAACCGGCATCGATGCGAAACCAACAGTCATTATAATTGCATGTAGTGTACCGAGGGATTTTACAATTGGTGTGTATCTTTTATCGGTCCACCCGAATGTCTGAAATGCACTTTGGAAACCATGATTCAAATGAAATCCTAAAAGAATTACTGCAACAACATAGAACAATGAGTATACCGGCATCTGAAGAAAACTTACTACAATGTCGAAGTACCGGTGCTGGTTAGCTAATCCTTCAGGATCATAAAAATTAAACCTGTAGAAAAACGTTCCAAGATGGAGAACTAAAAAAATAAATACAATGCTTCCGGTATGTACCATTGTTCGTGAAAATATCGAACTGTTTTCTGCTGCGGCATTGACTTTATATGTAACAGGTTTTGCTTTTCTATTTTCCAGCCAAAGTCTAATTCCATTATAGATATGAAGAATAAATGCCATCAGCAACACAAGCTCAATCACTCTTATCAGAGGTTTAACAACATCAAGTGTTTTTACATAAGAATTAAAAGTATCTGCTCCGAAGAATAATGTAAGATTGCCAATTAGATGCACGATCAGAAAAACAATCAGGAATGATCCTGTAATTCCCATTATGAATTTCTTCCCAATAGATGATTTAGTGAACTGTAAGAACAAACCCATTAAAAACTCCTTTTAACACAATATTTTTTTATAAACGTGTGAATCCTGAACAATAAGAATGAATATTTGGTTCGATCTTATGATGAATTGTTATGTGACTAAGTGCCAGCAAGATTGGAATAAGAATTAAAATTTAGAATAATTTTTACTAATGAAATTTATCGATTCATCTTACGAAAATCAATTTGGTTAAACAATTATTGTCCTAGATAAAAAATTGTGTTGCCTTTTAATCTTATTAAGATTAAGTTTAGATAAGAATAGTCAAATTTTATTCATCACAAAAGATTGATTAAATGAAAAAATACTATACTTTACTTCAAATATCGCTTTACTTGGCTCTGATTTTTAATACTACTCCTTCATACGGTCAATATCCTGAGAACAACAACGCAGATCAGTTAGTTGAAGCAGATATTGACACTCTAATTAAAACTTACGAATTCCCAGTGCTAGATATAATTGGAAATAAACCTTCCCTAATCAACCGGATCCCCGGATCAGCTACAATTATTTCCAACTCATCGTTAAAAAATATCCAACCCTTCTCTGGAAATGAGATGTTTAGAGAAGTGTCAAGTTTAAATGTGGTCGATGAAGAGGGAATAGGGTTAAGGGCTAATATCGGGATAAGAGGATTGGACCCGGATAGAAGCCGCACGGTTCTGATGATGGAAGATGGAGTGCCAATCGCGCTTGCACCATATGGAGAACCTGAAATGTATTATACTCCTGCAATTGACAGAATGGAAAGCATAGAAATATTAAAAGGAAGCGGTTCAATTTTATTCGGACCTCAGACGATTGGCGGCGTTATAAATTATGTTACTAATGATCCTCCATTAAATTCAAAACTAACTCTCATTTTCAAAGGTGCCGAAAATGGTTTTATATCTGGTCAAGCTGGATATGGAACGACTATTGACAATACTGGATTCTATGTCGGTATTCTGCATAAACAGGCTGATAAAATCGGGGTTACGAATTTCGGTGTAAACGATATTACTGCGAAAATAAAATTTCAATCAAGTAAAAATTCTTATCTTGGTCTTAAGTTTAGTTTATATGATGAAATATCTAATTCGACTTATATTGGTTTGACTCAAACTATGTATGATAACGAAGAATATTTTACAGTCATAGCTCCAAACGACCATCTTGATATAAGAAGGTATTCAGCAAGTTTGACTCACGATTATTTTTTTTCTGAAAATACTTTTTTAAGAACAACAGTCTACGGATATACCACAACCAGGGATTGGCTGAGACAGGATTTCAGCAGAAGTCCGGTTTCAAACGGGACAGGAATTGTTTTTGGAGACACAACAGTTTCAGGCGGAGCAATTTATATGAGGAACACAACAGGAAACCGGAACAGGCAATTTGAAGTCGCCGGTATTGAACCCAGAATTCATTTTAATTACAATATCGGTGATTTCAGGAATGAACTCGAAGGCGGATTTAGACTGCACTATGAAAGAGCTTTCGAACAAAGAATAGACGGCGAAACTGCAGATGCTCAATCGGGTAATCTGAGAGAAGATGAAATCAGAACAGGATATGCCGGAAGCATTTTTGCTCAGAACAGAATTTTTATTAACAACAATTTAACTGTCATTCCAGGTTTACGTTTTGAAAAATTTAATTATAAACGCGATATCTTCAGAATAGATTATAAAGATACCAGCATTACCAATAACGATGAAGTATTTGCAACGATTCCGGGATTAGGAGTTAATTATAATCTTAATAATACTTATTCCTTCTTTGCTGGTGTACACCGAGGCTATGCACCTCCAAGAATCAAGGATGCCATCACAAACGGCGGAAAAGCACTGCAACTCGATGCAGAATTAAGCTGGAATTATGAATTAGGGTTAAGAGTGAATCTTTCTTCATTCTTTTATTTTGAAATGGCAGGTTTTCTGCTCGACTTCTCAAACCAGATAATTCCTGTTTCAGAATCCTCGGGTGGAAGCGGAACCGGTTTGGTAAATGGTGGTGAAACTTTACACCATGGAATTGAGGGAAGTGTACGCTTCGATTTCCAACAAATTATGAATAGTGAAAACCAGTTTTCTTTTGTCGCAAGTGCAACTTACAGCAATGCAACTTATAGCAACGATAGATTTATAACAGTTGACAATGAATCCGTTAACATCGAAGACAACGAACTTCCTTATGCACCGGAATTTACTTTTTCAGGAAGATTACAGTTTACTGTTTGTTCCGGTTTTGGTTTACAGATTGCAGCAAATTATGTTGATGAGCAATTTACAGATCAATTGAATACCGAGGAACCTTCAGCCGATGGCCAGTCAGGTCTGATGCCGTCATTCATTGTAACGGATGTAACAGGCAGTTATCAGATCTCCCAACTAAACGCTACTATTTTTGTTTCGGTCAAAAATCTCCTCGATGAAAGATATATTGCAAGTAAGAGACCACAAGGAATTAAAGTGGGTGTACCAAGAATGATCACTGCAGGGATTGATTTAGCGTTTTGATATTTTCAAACAAACTTTATTATTAATTAATACAGAATTATTATAATGAAACTCACTTGTTGATGAGCCTCTTTTTCAATCTGCAAATCAGCGCTCTTAAAATTATTAATACTTAATTTTTATTTGTTCACTCCTTATATTAATTTTATAAAAAAGGTCACATAAATTAAATTCAAATCACTATTTTACTTTAAAGTTTTTTTTATTTCAGATTTATATGAACAAAACCTTACATAGAATTTACATCGGCTCTTTTTTCGCAATCGGAATTATTGTTACGATATTATTGACTATCCATGGATTTGATTATTACAACACTTCTCTCGAAGAAAGATTTTTTAATGAGCAACATAATGAACTTAAACCCAGCGGAACCTTAGGTCATGGTTTCGGAATCGTCGGCAGCTTAATGATGATCATTGGCGTTGCAACTTATATGGTTCGAAAAAGATATCGCAAATTATTCAGCTTCGGTTATCTAAAACACTGGCTTGAGTTTCACATTTTTCTTTGTACAGTGGGTCCGATTCTGGTTTTATACCACACAGCATTTAAATTTGGTGGAATTGTTTCAGTCAGTTTCTGGAGTATGGTATTGGTGGTTTTAAGCGGAGTTGTTGGCAGGTTCATATACGTACAGATTCCGAGGACAATTCAGGGAAAAGAATTAAGCATTCAGGAACTGAATAATTTGAAAGCAGACGCAGCACAGAAAGTAAGAAGAGTCTTGAGTGAAGATACAATGTCCCTTTCCGAATATGAAAAAATGGCTTCACCGGATAGATATAAAAACTTTCGGCTTACACACTCTATCGGTTTTTTCATAAAGGATTTTTTTAACATCCGGAAAGTAATGCATCAGTTAAATCAAAATTTAATGTTAAATTTAATTCGGAAAATTGAAAGAGAGGAAATTCTTAAAGCTGCAAGAGCGGAAATTGTAATTGCAAGAAGAATAGGATTGCTGCGTACATTTCACAAACTCTTTCACTACTGGCATCTTGCTCATTTACCGTTCGCAATTACTATGTTTGTAATTATGTTGATTCACGTCTTGGTCACAATAATTTTCGGATATAAATGGATATTTTAAGAGGCAGAAAAATGAAGTTTAAACCAATTTATTTATATGGAGTCATTCTAATCATTGTTGTTGTACTTCTAATCATCTTTTCCCAGGGAAAAGATTCTAATCAAGATCCTGAGATGATGGGGCTACAAAGTGAAAATATTCCCGATGATGATATCCACAATCAATTGAAGACACAAGAGTCAAATCCAACAAAGGATAATGTTACTGAAAATTTTCATAAGAGGATGGCCGAGCTAAAGCAGGCTGTTGATAATAGTCCGAATGATACTATAAAGATAAAAGATTATGCAGACTTTCTTGCTGCTGCTCATAAGACTGAAGAAGCAATTCAAATGTATGATAGAATTCTGAAAATTGATCCGAAGAGAACTGATATATATTTCTCCATCACGCTGCTATATTACAACCGGAAGGATCTCCTGAAAGCGGAGGAGTATAACGAAAAAGTTTTAAAATATGATCCAACAAACTCAATGGCATTATATAACAGGGGCGCTCTTGCAGCTACACGAGGTGATAAAGAAAAAGCCAGAACAATCTGGGAGAAAATTATCAATGATGATCCTGATTCTGAGGTAGGAAATCTGGCTAAACAATCGCTAACAAGGTTGTAAAGCGAAAACAATTTAAATAGACAATCAGTCTCAATTAATTTCCAAAACCAGCAGGTTCAACGCTCCCCGGGAGACCTCGAAAAACGAGTTCACGTTTTTCAACAGGAAATGCTTTATAAGCTAAAACATTTTCAAATACCCTTAGATGTTCCATCGCAGAAAATTCCCATCTGAATCCACGAACCCTGGTTAAGCCGCGTTCAATTAATTTGGCTCTCAGATTTTCATTTTCAATTAGTTCGACAATAGCCGTGGCAATTGAATTTGTGTTATAAGGGTCAATATATAATGCAGCTCCACCGCAAACTTCGGGAATACAGGATGTGTTTGATACTATTACAGGACAGCCGCAAGCCATAGCTTCAATCGGCGGTAGGCCAAATCCTTCATACAAAGTCGGAGAGACAAGCATTGATGCTCTGCTCATAATTTTAATTTTTTCTTCTTCGTTCACATTTTCTTTGAAAATTATTCTCTGCACAACTTCATCATTAAGATTGGCTTTATTTATTTCACGCTCAAGTGAATTTTTATCATCACTTATTACTACTAGATCATGATTAATTTTTTTATAGATCATTGAATAAGCTGTTAATAATGCCCCGATGTTTTTCATTTGATTAATCCTGCCGACGTACAGAATATAATTGTCTTTTTCTCTAACCGTAAGATGCACTGAATTTAGATGAAGAGTATTTGCACCATTATGAATTGCTTTGACTCTTTCCTCTTGAAGATTAAAAATTTTCATCAGCATATCTTTTGAATGATATGAGGGTGTCAGAATATACCTGGCATTTATTAAACCATACTTCAAAATCAGTTTGAAATAAAAATACTGTTTCTTGTGATACTTCCTGAAAAGAAGCGGGATAACATCGTGGACAGTAACAATCTGATTGGAACGGAAGAAATTAATTTCAAGCTGACTTGTATTGAACTGAAGATAGTTCCGGTATTTAAACGAAATCAGATTTGAATAAATCAATCGCAGTAAATGTCCTTTAAATTTTTTGTCCGGTGATATTATTGAACTTACCCATTTCAGTCTGAAATTTTCAGGATAATTGATTTCGTCAATATAACTTTTTGAGCTTTTGTTCAGATATACGATAAAGTTCAAATCGGTTTTCAGTTTTGAAATTTCTTTCAGAATGTTCAATGAATAAACGCCGATGCCATGGAATTTATACCCGATGTTTGTTGCATTAATTATTACTGTATTTGATGGATCTTGTTTAAACATAGTCTTTCACCACTTTCAAATTAACCTGTTATTACTAGTTTCAGATTATTTTCAGAATTACGATAAGCTTCTGCAACTTCGAATGGATTTCCGTCCAAAATTATTTCACCATTATCAACCCATATAAGCCGGTTTGACTGCGTGATAAGAAAATCCAGGTTATGCGAGACAAAAATTGTTGTAGTCCCTTTCTCCATTAGTTTTTGCATCCTGCTATCACATTTACGCATAAAGAATTCATCGCCGACACCAAAAACTTCATCTATCATCA
>DATDOL010000056.1:0-3583 GCA_035293265.1 Ignavibacteriaceae bacterium
CGAAGGTGAAATTACACTGAAAGAATTAATTCCTGGTCTTTCAGCTGATTCAAATAATTTAAATTTGATTCCTGGACTGGCATACAGAATTGATAACCAGACTATCATAACCAGGAAAAGAGAAATCTTAACCGACCTTGATTCTCTGCCCCTACCGGCTTGGGAATTAGTCGATATCGGTGCATATAAAAAAATCTGGATGGAAAATCATGGTTACTTTTCTTTAAATCTTGCCACAACAAGAGGCTGCCCTTTTAAATGTAACTGGTGTGCAAAGCCCATATATGGTAACCGTTACAATGTACGGTCTCCCGAAAAAGTAACCGAAGAAATAGAATATCTTCTCACCAATTATTCACCAGATCACTTTTGGATGTGCGATGATATATTCGGATTAAAACCGGGCTGGGTTCAGAAATTCAGCAGACTGGTTTCAGAAAAAAAATTAATATTTAAATATAAAATACAGTCAAGAGTCGATTTACTTTTACAGGAAGATACAATCGCCGCTCTTGCAAAATCTGGTGCCGAGACCGTTTGGGTCGGTGCTGAATCAGGATCACAAAAAATTCTTGATGCAATGGATAAGGGAACCTTAGTCGAACAAATTTACGAATCAACAAACCTGCTGAAAAAAAACGGAATTCACCCAGCTTTCTTTTTACAATTTGGTTATCCTGGTGAAGAAAAAGAGGATATCAAAAAAACAATCGATATGCTTTTGGATTTAATGCCTGCAGAAATAGGTATTTCGGTATCTTATCCATTACCCGGAACAAAATTTTATGAAAAAGTTAAAGAACAACTGAAAGTAAAAGCTAATTGGAGCGATTCGGACGACCTGGCGATGATGTACAAGAGTACATTTACACCGGAGTATTATAAAAAACTACACCGTTATGTTCATAAAATTTATAGAAGGAAATACGGACTGCTTTCTTTAAAAAGTATAATATCGAATCCATTTAGTCTCAACAAAAAAAATCTCCGCTCTGCGATACTGACACTTTATTATATCCCTGCATCAATGATTGAACTTTTCAATCTAAAAAAACTTGAAACTGCCAACTAATTCCTGATGACGGATCAAACTACATTTCAACCTGATAAAATTAATGCTGCATTTACAAAACAGTCTGTAGTTTACGATAAGTATGAAGAGGGTAATCTTGTATTAAAATGGATGCGTGAACAGGTAAGAAATCAAGCGTTAAAATTTTTAAAACCAGGCGATAGAATCCTTGAGCTAAACAGCGGAACAGGAGCAGATGCAGAATTTTTTGCACAAAAAGGTTTTTCAGTCTATTGTACCGACTTGTCCGATGGAATGATCGAACAAATGAAAAAAAAATTTTCAGGTAAAAATTTTTCGGACAAGGTAACCATTCAGCAGTGTTCTTTCACAGAACTTGATAAAATCGGAAATAAAAAATTTGATATGATTTTTTCCAACTTCGGAGGATTGAATTGTATCTCAGACCTTCGGCTTGCCACAAAATTTTTTACTTCACTTTTAAATGAAAACGGAAAAGTTTTTCTTGTTCTGCTTCCACCGGTTTGCCCCTGGGAACTTATTCAGGTATTAAGAGGAAAATTTTCTTTTGCGTTCCGAAGAATTAAATCAGGCGGAGCTCAGGCAAACATCGAAGGAATTCAATTCAGGACTTTCTACTTTTCCGCAAATGAAATTAGAGATTCTCTCGGCCGAAATTTTAAAGTATTAAAAACTTCCAGTTTGGGTATCTTTACACCATCACCACAAATGGTACGATTTCAAAATCAATTTCCTTTTATTACAAAACTCATGACAAAAATCGATGAAATAATTTCAGGCGTTTTCCCTTTCAACAGGATTGGAGATCATATAATTGTAATCGCCGAGCTGAATTTAAATCAGCCGGGAGTTTAATTGTGAGATTACCATCTAATTCTGAAATTATTGACGGAGTGATTGTCCCTTCTCCGATTAAAAGTGAATTTAAGAATATTTACCTGAAAGTAAGACAGCTTGAAAACAGATTTTATTCTGATGAAGAAGTTGCTCTATTGCCTTTCGCATCAAAAAATAATCTGCATAAAAGAGAGTGGGAATTAAGAGTCAAATCATTAAAAAGATTTAAGTCTTATCTTGAAACTTTAAAAAATAAATCTGAAATACTTGACATCGGCTGCGGTAATGGATGGTTTTGCGGACATCTTTCAAAAATTTTCAGCTGCAAATTTTATTGTGTTGATGTAAATCTTACGGAACTGAAACAGGCTGTAAGGGTTTTCAAAAATCAAAATATTACTTTTTACTTTGCCGATATTAATGAGAATATATTCCAGGAAAAGTATTTTGATTTTATTCTTCTTAATAGTACCGTTCAATACTTTAGTGATTTAAATAAATTGATTCGGCGGTTATTTGAATTTTTAAAGGAAGATGGAGAAATTCACATAATTGACAGTCCATTTTATACTGAGTCTGAGCGTATAAATGCCAGGAAAAGAACAGAAAGCTATTTCGAAAAATTAAATGTTCCTGAGATGATTGAATACTATCATCATCATTCATACTCTGAATTGAAAACTTTTAAGCATAAAATTCTATATAAACCAAAAAAATCAATACTGAATTTTATAAAAAGGAACTCCCCTTTTCCCTGGATCAGACTAATTAAATGAAAAATGGAAAACATATTTTATTGATTACTCCGGGGTTCCCTGCCGATGAAAATGATTTCAATTGCATTCCACCGCTTCAGGAATTTTTGATTGGATTCGGGTCCAGATTTCCAACCTCAAAAATCACCAGCTTAGCATTACATTATCCTCATATCAGTAAAAATTATAAGTGGAAAGCAATTCCTGTTTTTGCATTAGGTGGAAAAACTATTTCAATAAAAAAACCTTTTCTCTGGATTAAAGCTACAAGTCTCGCAAAAAAAATTAACGAGCAGGATTCTATTGATTTGATTCACACTTTATGGCTTGGTGAATGTGCTCTCGTTGGAAACCTTCTTTCAAAAAAATTTAATTGCCCCCATATCTGCACGCTTATGGGTCAGGATGTTAGTAGAACGAACAGGTATTTAAAATTTTTAAAAAACAAAGAAATTAGAATAGTTGCACTTTCAAAAAATCAATCGGACCAGTTTTTTAATTTGACCGGAAGAACAACTGATGAAATTATTCATTGGGGAATAAATGATGAAATAACTGACGGAAGCCAAAGAGATATTGACCTGCTTGCTGTTGGTTCTCTTATCCCATTAAAAAATTATTCCCTCTTCATCAGGTCAGTTGAAGAATTAGTTTTATTAAAACCTGAAATAAAATGCATGTTGGCTGGCAGTGGGTCAGAGGAATCAAAATTAAAGCAAATGACAAAAGATAAAAAACTTGAGGAGAATATTGAGTTTACGGGACTGTTAAATCGTATAGAAATATTTAAATTGATGAAAAGGAGCAGGATATTTGTTCACCCATCGACCTTCGAAGGTTCTGGATATGTTTTTGCTGAAGCTCTTGCCAATGGGATGAATATTGTATCTTTCAATGTTGGTTATGCACAGCAAAATGCAAAATGGTTTATTGTAAA
>DATDOL010000057.1:0-5338 GCA_035293265.1 Ignavibacteriaceae bacterium
ATCATTAAGTCTGTGGAAATCAAGCGACAATCTTACAGGAAGGTTTTCCAGTCTTTTTGAAATACCGATGGAGACATCTACAGGTAAATCTTCTTCAGTATTCATATATGAAGAAACCTGCTTACCCAGATTTGTAACTCCGGCAGCAATATTTATTTGCTGGGAAGGTATTGCATATTGAAGCCCGATATCAGTTGCAAGTGCACTTGAGGAATTTTCAGCGATACTTGAATAAATAACTTTTGCATTAACTCCGTAGTAGAAATTTTCTTCAAACTCACCGGCATAACAAATTAAAAATGCAAATTCACCGGCATTAAATTCACCGGTCCTGTTGCCAAATTCATCTGCTGCATCAAAAGTACCATAATTGATGTACTTTAGTGCAGTTCCAAATCTTCCGATATTTTCAAACTCGGTTGAGTAAGCAAGACTGAAAAGATTTATATCGAGTAAATGTTTTACAAAAGATAGTGACACAGGTGAATTTTGGAGAGGTGCTATTCCTGCAGGATTGTAAAAAAGTACATCGACATCATCATTGTTGGAAACAAAGCTACCGCCCAAAGCACCTGCCCGGGCACTCATATCAACTCTCAGGAAATCATAAGTTGTTTGACTTAATCCAGTTGAGAGAAATATTAATGCAAATAGACTAATTTGATAAAGATACTTTTTCATGTAAATCCTTTAAAGATACGATAACTATTTAATCATATTCAAAAATAAAGGCAAGGGGAAATTGAATGTAGGATTGTGATAAATCGTCAGATTAATTTAACCCGCTCATCTAGTAATACATTCAAGACCATTATCTCATTTCCATCCCTGAATAGAAAAAGTTCATTTAATTTTCAAAGCGAAAAATTTTTCTCTCTTGATATAGTTCCTCAATCTGTTGATATTAGAAGCAATTATGTTAAAATATTCTGCTCACGGCAACCGTTTAAATGTTTACCTGTTCTGTCCTATTATTCTTATTTATTACAGCATTGGTTTTTCGCAGTCTCAATTAAAAAAAAATCTCGAAGTAATTTATTCACTTACCGACTCGCTTGTAAATAAAATAGTTGATGAAATTCCCGGTGACCAAAAAAAAATCATGCTGACACTTAATTTAGGTAACACCTATTCACTTTTCGAGAATAACATTAAAACATCTTTCATTAAAAACGGGATACAAATTCTTGATCAACCACCAGATGAAATAAATATACCTTCAGTCAATATTGTAATTGAAGGAGCTGGAATCGAATACGGGGAAATATTCAGAGACGGCTGGTTTGGAGCTCATTTTCTTCCACGTCGTGCTGCAGTTTTTGGTAACTATAACCAATCTTTCGCTGAGAATGGAAAAGAAAATTTTGAAATATCAACTCTTGATACAATTAGAGTAGATGATATAAAAGAACTGGAGAATGAATCATTTCCATTCACACAGGCTAATATTCCGCCAGAACCATTTTTATCCGGCATTGCAGAACCTCTTATTGCCATTGGAACAGCAGCAGCAATCATAATTCTCTTCTTTTCAATCCGAAGCGAGTAGCCAATTTTGCCTTTGAAGGCTAAAGGAAATTATTTAATATTGAATTTAAATTTTTGAAAACCTTTGCGTTTATGATGAATAAATTGATATTACTCCTTATAACCCTCACAGTCCTCTGGGGCTGCTCATCTTCAACAGATCTTTCAGATTTAGGACCTGAAGACAGGTTACAACATGCAATTCAGATTTATAATGAAGAAGATTACCAGGAGTCTTTGGACGAATTTCAATCACTTATATTACAGTATCCGGGCAGTGCAATTGTTGATGATGCACAGTATTATCTTGGAATGACACGGTACCAGCGAGATGAATTTGTTTTAGCAGCTTATGAATTCAGTAAGTTAATTAAAAGCATGCCTGCAAGTGAATTTCTTGATGATTCCCAGTATATGCTTGCCGAAACTTATTACGAACTCTCCCCAAATTATAATCTTGATCAGCAGTATACCGTAAAAGCAATTGAAGAATTCCAGGCGTTTATTGATTTCTTTCCGTTAAATGAAAAAGTTGCTGAAGCAGAAATTAAAATAAATGAATTAAATGAGAAGCTTGCTCGGAAGAGTTATACTATTGCACTGATTTATGAGAAACTGGAATATTACACTGCTTCGTTAAAATATTTTGATGAAGTTGTAGAAACCTACCACGATACTCCGTATGCATCACAAGCGCTTTACAGTAAAATAATGCTGCTGATGGAAAGAGAAAGACAAGATGAAGCACTTGCGGAGATGGTAAAGTTTTTGAAACTATTCCCCGAAGACAATAATGCTGCGGAAGTTGAAAAGATGAAAGAGTCACTCGACGCATTACTGAAGGGTGGTATATCTTCAAATTGAAAGACTCAAAAAAAGTAATCGATTCACAGATCACAATGACTGAGCTGGTCTTACCACATCACACAAACCAGCTTGGTAATCTTTTAGGCGGACAATTGATGCATTGGATTGATATCTGTGCCGCTTTAAGCTGTGCAAAACACAATAACAGCATTTGCGTTACAGCATCGGTTGACAGAATAGATTTTCTTCATCCGATTAAATTGGGTGATGCAGTAGAATTAGTCGGTTCCGTAAACAGGGTTTTTAATACATCGATGGAGGTTGGTGTAAAGGTAATTGCACAATCATTTAAATCAGGTACTATTGTACATTCCAACACAGCATACCTGACTTTTGTAAGGGTGGATTCTAATGGAAAACCCGTTAAAGCCATTCAAGCTGTACCAGAATCAGATGAAGAAAAAAGGCGTTATGAGGAGGCTCTTCAAAGAAGGGAAAACAGACTTAAATACCGGCTACTGGATAAATTATAGTTTTGTTTTTTTTCTGCTATCAACTCAAATAATTTTTCCGCAGATACCGGTTAATGGATTTTGTTATTTTAAATCGTTTGAAATTCCTCAGGGCTATGAACACCTGATTCAATCTGATCCTGGTGAAAATAAATTATCGGATTTTATTCTTTACTCACCCGATAAGAAAGAATTGATTTTCCTCACGGCTGAAAACGGACAAATCGCTGCATATAAAACAACAAAAGCAAAAACCACATACGAAATTTCCACGATGATTAACATTACGGTAAATGCTTCTCCGACAGATCAGTTTGTATTCACTTCAAGAAAAAACCGTTTGATGGGAATCATTGATATTACTGCTCCGGCGACAATAAATAAATTTTCTAAGCTTGAATTTGACTCATACCCTGAAAATATTTCGGATGCAGATATAAATAATGATGGCGTGAACGAATATCTGCTTTCCGGAAGCGGCTTTGACGGTATATCCGCAATCTTCAGAGATTCTGACCGGTTCGGAGAGAAAAAAATTATTTCCGGCATAAGTTACGGCATAGCACAATTCTTAGATTTAAGTAATGATGACTCTCCTGATTTCATAGCTTATAACCTGGTTAACAGATCGCTGGAGTTTTTTTATAATGATTCAGAAGGAAATTTTGATCTTGTCAGATCCATTGAAACCGGGGAAATATTCAGCAACATATTAACACCGGATATTAATACAGACGGATATGACGACATAATTTATGCCGAGCAATCCGGTTTGAAAATTATTTATGGTGATGCCGAATCAAAATATTCAACACGAACATTTATTCGCACCGGTTATTTGCCACAACTGATTGTTACAGGAGATTTTAATAATGATGAAATTTCAGATATTGCATATATTGATAAAATGCAAGGCGTACTGTCAGTTCTGTTCGGAATGGGGGAAGATAAATTTTATAATGAAATCTTTTACACAAAGAAATCCGGATTATCGGATTTAAAAGTTTTCAACGTAAATTCTAATCATGGACTTGCATTGCTCAGCAAAGACGGATCATTTTATATTTTTTCGGATTTTAATCATTCCGGTTTTAATTCAGATATAAATCTTGCCCCAGCTATCAGTCCTGTGACAATCAAAACTTTCAATAAAGGAAATGATGAGATAAAAGATTTGTGTTTTATTGAACAGGAAAGCAATTCATTAATGCTTTTGATAAATGATTTATATTCAATACCGGTTATTTTTTATTCAATTCCACTGTCAGATAGTTACAGTGAAATAAAAACAGATGAATCATTCGAGAATGAAAAGACATTTTACTGTTATTCAAAAGGCAGCAATTTGATCGAGCTGGTAAGGATAAATTTTGATAACAATTTAATTCAAAGAAAGCAGTTATATTCTCCGGGACCTCTTGAAGATCTCAGGATACAAAGAGCTGACAGTAATCTTGTTGAAGTTTATATTGTCTACAATAAAATCAACAAACTCTATCTGGGGAAATTTGAGCACCGCGATTTGAGTATTACTTTCAAGGAATACCCTGCCATTGATTTATATTCCGTAAAAGCAGAATTGCTATTAGCTGATGAACCGATAATTTATTACTGGAAAGAGATATCTGATACGTTACATTTTCTGAAAGCTGAAATTAAAACAAGACCGTATCATTACTTCGAATTTACCAGCTTTCCCAAATCAGCTGTTGAAAAAATTTTTACAGTTGCAGGACTTTCTTCTAATCATAATCCTTTTCTATTCAGTATCCTGGCGTCAAGAGATAATAATACAGCGATTGTTGCTGATGGCTCAGGATTTAATATTTTATTACCTTTCTCCGGTGAGTTTAATTTTAAAGTTGAAAATGAACGACAGTTATTTTTAGAAAATAATGACTTGAACAACTTTAATGACCTGGTAATTTATTTTCTTGAAAAAAAATCTCTCAGCAGGATTGATTTATCACTGAAGGAAAATTACTTTAAACTAACACACATTCTAGATGTTGAAAATGTTTTTGACTTTATTGTTGACAGTATGGATTCAAGAAATAATCATTTTATATATTCAAATAAAAAGGAAGGCTGCATATCAATAATTCAGCTAGACTAATAAAATTAATTTTAGTTTATTTTTTCATTTCAATTTTTTATCCTGCATTTTTTGCACAGGAATTATCCAGATCAGAGCTCGATTCAGTTTACAATAAATTTCTCCAGATCACAGCCCCACGTCTTATTGAGCAACAGGTTGCTCTGCCAATCGAAGAATTAAAATGCGGATTGGAAATTATGAGCACAGTAAAGTTTAATTACAATAATTTTTCCGCAGATCAGCAAACAGTTTTAAAAACACTTGTCTCAAGACCGGTTTTAGAAACAAGTATGGATTCTCCTTTTGGTTTTTTCAGGATTCATTATAATACCACAGGACCAAGTGCACCTTCGTTTATACCAGGATCGGTTACAGAAAATGTTATGGAAGTTGC
>DATDOL010000058.1:0-6208 GCA_035293265.1 Ignavibacteriaceae bacterium
TTTATTCCAACACTCTTACCAGACCCGGTAGAGCCAGCAATAAGCAAATGAGGCATTAAGGCAAGATCAGCAAGGTAAACATCTCCGCTGATAGTTTTTCCAAGAGCAAGTGGTAATTCTGCTTTTGAATCATAAATTTTACTTAGTACGGAGCGAGCATTAACAAGTGCCGCTTCAGCATTTGGAATTTCCACACCGATTGCTCCTTTACCGGGAATCGGCGCAATGATCCTGATCCCCTTGGCTGCCAATGCCAGAGCAATATCATTTTCGAGTCCGACTATCTTGCTGATCTTAACTCCCGGCGAAGGAACAATTTCGTATAGAGTAACAACAGGACCGGGGGTCACTGATATATCTTCTATTTCAATATCGAACAGTTTTAATTTTTCTTTAAGCAGTTCAGCGTTTCTCTTAAGCTCAGCTTCGGCAACTTTAATATTTTCTTCAGGCGCAGGCGAAAGTAAATCCAACCCGGCCATCTCAAAATCAATATTTTCTTCCCATGGTTCTGGAAGATTTTCTTCCGTATTATAATCAAAATCACTTGGTGGTGCTTCGCCGGTTTTTTTCAGATCAACTTTTTTTGTTTCTTCTTTTATATAATCATCATTCTCATCCGGTGCGGGTTCTTCATCTTTTCTTATTATCCTTATGTTCGTTTGTGTTTCCGCTTCTTCACTCATCAAATCTTCTGCTGTTGGAAAAACTCCTTCATTATCTTTTTTCTTTTTGTTTTTTCCAAAGCCAAGCATCTTAATTTTATCAAGATTAGTATCCATTGAATTATCAACATTATTTATTTTTATTTGGGTTTCAGGAGATGATGAAAAAAAGCCTGCTAACAGTTGAATAACTTTTTCTATTTTTATATCGAAAGCAAGAATCAGTAGGGTTGTAAATACAAAAAACAGAACGAACACACCACCGATTCCACCTACCAACCCGTCAAGTAATTTCCCGAAATAATCTCCAACTGCACCGGACAATTCATAGGTTGATTGAAAAATGCCGTAGTTAACTTTTAACAAACCAAAAAAAGATGAGAAGATTAAAGCAACAAGGAGTAAAAAATTAGAGGAATGCAAAATGAACCTGAATGAAAACTTCTTAAAGAACGACAAACCCCATAAAAAAAACATTACCGAAAAAGCTGCAGAAAAATATCCTGTGGTTAAAGTGATAAGAAAATGCGCAATGTGTGCACCGACAATCCCCAGCCAGTTGTAAGTTTCAGATTTTGCTCCAAAAACGGAAAATACATCGCTGAAAAAATTATGAAGGAGTGCTTCGTCCCGCCGGCTGTAAGAAACTACAGCAAGAAGAGTGAATGCTGATAGTATGATAAGAAAAGTCCCGAGTATCTTTTTTTTCTTTTCTGAAGTAATGGAAAAAAATTTATTTCCATCAGTTTTCTTACCGTTCTTGTTAACAGCTTTTTTTCTGATTGCCATAAAACTTTTGCCGGGATTTAATTATCAGTCAATGCTTTCAACACATTTCCTTTTAAAACCGGAATAGTGATGCTACTGTTAAGAATTCCACAATACTTCAAATCTTCTTCAAAACCATTCTTAATTAATATTTCACCATGTTCTGATTCTCTTAACATCTGGATAGTGTTTTTGCCGAATTCCATTTCCAGGGCCCAGGCGCCTTTTGCAGAATCCGAAAGAATTGTTCCGCTGTCAATAAATACAATCTCTCTGATTAATCTGCCGGCACAAACTGAATCTTCGAGCGAAAATAAATTATTATTTCCGGCACAAAGTATCTCAACACTTTTATTCAGCTTAATTAAATACTTTGCAACGACGGTTAAATTGTTAAATGTGCTTATAAATAAATTTTCTGAAAATTTAGCCTTTAAAATCGCCTTGGAGCCATTCGTTGTATAAAAAACAATCGACTTGCCTTCGATTACTTTTTTAGAGTATTCGGAAGGGGAATTGCCCAAAGCAAAGCCTTCAATTTTTTTTGTGTTTCTTTCACCGCAAAGAAGTGTTTGCCCGCCAAACATTCCGCCGGAAACTTTTACTGCAAACTCTACTGTGGAAACAGGAATAACTTCCTTCGCACCGTTCTCAATGGCAGTGATTATTGTTGATGATGCACGAAGTGCATCTATGACTACAGTGGTTTTTCCTGAAAAGTAAAGATCATCAGCGTTCTGCGGTGAATATAGTACATTAATTTTCATCTGTTAATTTAATTTTGTGTTTTAACAAAAGGCAGCTTTGCTACTCTTGCCGGAACTTCTTTTCCTCTTATGAAAAAATTTACTGTGGTATCTATAGCTTCGTAATCTGCATCAACATAACCGAGAGCAACTGGTTTGTCGAGCACAGGACTTACAGTACCGCTTGTAATATTTCCGATTTTTTTCTTATTAAGAGTAATATCATAGCCTTGACGTGGAAAAGTTTTTTCATCTGAGAGTAAAGCTACAAGTTTTCTTTTCAATGCATTATTTTTAGCTTTTAGAATCGAATCCTTGCCGATAAAATCTCCTTTATCAAGCTTTGTAATCCAGCCGAGACCAGCTTCAATCGGATTGGTTGTCTCATCAATATCGTTTCCATACAAACAAAAACCCATCTCAAGCCGGAGTGAATCTCTTGCTGCTAATCCAACCGGTTGAATAGAAAATTCTTTACCGGCTTCAAATATTTTTTCCCAGATTTTTTCAGCAATTTTTTCATCACCGGTGAAATAAAGCTCGTAACCTAATTCGCCTGTGTAACCAGTTCGGGAAATGATCATTTCAATCCTGACAATTTTATCTTTTCTGAAGTGATAGTATTCCAAATCAAGATCTGTGTTCATAAGCTTTTGAACCACTTTTTTTGAATTCGGTCCCTGAACGGCAAGCAATGAGTAGTCATCGCTCCTGTTTTCAATTTTAACTCCGAATTTATTGTTGCTTTTCATCCAGTTAAAATCTTTATCAATGTTGGAAGCATTTACAACCAGCATAAATTCTGTTCCGGAAATCATATAGACAAGCAGGTCATCAACAATTCCACCATCAATTAAACACATTGCGGAGTATTGAACTCTGCCCGGGAATAATTTTGAAGCATCGTTGATTGTAATATGTTGAACAAAGTTCAATGCTTTTTCACCTGAAATAAAAATCTCTCCCATGTGCGATACATCGAAAACGCCGACAGAATTTCTGACGGCTTTGTGTTCTGCAATTATCGAAGAATACTGGATTGGCATTTCATATCCGGCAAATTCAACAAGTTTTGCGCCTGCCTGACGATGCATATTATTGAATCTGGTTTTTTTCATTTTAGTAAAAAATTTTATTGTTATAAGAATAAAGGAATACTAATAAATATAATTTTTATTCAAAATCCTTTGTAAGCTCTTCACCCGTTTTAACTGAGAAGAATCTAAACCTGCCGGGAGCAATGCTTTCATCTTCTTCAACTTTTATAAATGTAAGATACTTAAATTGAAGTTTAGTTAGCGACTTGATTTTACCTTCCTTCAGGTTTGCCGCAGTAAACGGATGACATTTTATAATTAATTTGCGCTCATTAGAATTTCGTCGGAATTTTTTAAGCCAGTTTTCCAGATCATAAACAACGTGTGATTCTTTTGTCAATAATCCTGTACCCAAACACACAGGACAAACATCTTTCATTGTCTGGATAATATTTTGTCGTATCCGCTGACGGGTAATTTGTATAAGACCGAATTCAGACATCGGTAATATTGAAACCTTAGCCCTGTCTTTCCTGAATTCCTTTTTTAATTCATCATAAACTTTCTTGCGGTTTTTTTCATCTTCAAGATCAATGAAATCAATTACGATTATTCCCCCGATATCGCGAAGCCGGAGCTGCCTGGCAATCTCGCGCGAAGCTTCGAGATCTGTTTTCAATGAATTTAATTCCTGCTCCTTGTTCTTTGCATATCTTCCGCTGTTAACATCAATAACAACCATCGCTTCAGTATGTTCTATGATTAAGTATCCTCCGCTGGGCAGAACAACTTTTCTTCCCATCAGTGTTTTTATCTGCGATTCAATATTGAATGAATCGAAAATATTTCCTGATGATTTATATGCCTCAATCTTTTCTTCCATTGAAGGCTGCACAATATGAACATAGTTTTTGATTTGCTTATGAAGTTTTTTTGAATCAATAAAAACTTTGGAAACATCCGAGTTGAACAGGTCACGGATTACGCTTACAGTGGTATTTAAATCCTGATATATAAGTGAAGGAGGTTCTTCAGATTTGGCTGAGCTTTCAATTTCCGACCAGGTTTTCATCAGGAGATTCAGATCATCTTTTAACGATTCCTCCGGCTGACCTTGTGCAACGGTACGGATAATTAAACCATAATTACGAGGTATGATTTGCCTAGCAATTGATCTGAGTCTTTTTCTTTCGCGGTAATCCGTAATTTTTTTTGAAACGCCGACATTATTATCATACGGAAGGAGAACACAAAATCTGCCGGGAAGTGAAATTGAAGATGTTACTCTAACGCCTTTATTATTGACAGGTTCTTTAATTATCTGGACAAGTATTTTTTCTGATTTATGAAGCTTTGGGGGGACGCGACTGGTTTCGGTCTCAGTTTGTGCTGGTTTTGAACCATTGCCTGCAGGAGAATCATCATCTTCATCAACATCCGTATCTTCATCTCCAAGCATATCCTGAAGCTGCTGAGTTCTGTCACCAATGTCTGAGAAATGAAGGAAGGCATCATGCTTCATACCGATATCAATAAAAGCAGCCCGCATACCGGGAATAACCCTTGCAACTTTCCCCAGATATATATCCCCTACTGTTCTCCTGCTTTCAGGATAATCGACAAAGAAGTCGACTAAATTTCCATCTTCCGTAATTGCAACACGCGTTTGGGTAGATGAAGAATTTATTATAATTTCTTTTACCATAAAGTATAAACTCTCTGAATGAAATTAAATATTTCATTTTAAAACTTATAGAACATAGAATTCCTTCTCCAAGGTTTTTAACTAAAGAAGGAACTAAAACATGAATTATAGAAAGCCCACGTATGTAGTTTGTTATGTTGTACATAAAAGAGCCAAAAACACTAAAATTATTTTGAAAAAACTTTTTAATTCAAAACCGCTTTACTTTTCTCTTTGCTGCTTTCATTAAGCAATTCTTTTCTGCTGAGAGAATATTTGCCATTTTCAATTTTTAAAAGCTTGACAGTAACCTTATCGCCGGGTTTGAAATAGTCGCTGACTTTTTCAACCCGTTTATTATCAATTTGTGAAATATGGAGCAATCCTTCTTTGCCGGGAAGTATCTCAACGAATGCACCGAAGTCCATAAGCTTTGTTACTACTCCTTCATAAATCTCTCCAATTTCAGGAGTGGCAGTTAACTTTTTAATGTACTCTTTACATTTAAGAGCATTCTCTTTATTCGGTGATGATATATTTATTGTTCCGTCATCCTCGATGTAAATTTCAACTCCGAATAATCTTTGCATTCCCTGGATTGTTTTTCCAGAAGGACCAATTACCAAACCAATCTGATCTGTCTCAACCTTCATTGAAATTAATCTTGGTGCATACTCGGAGAGATTTGTGCGAGGTTCTTTTATTGACTCATTCATTTTTTCTAAGATGTGCAGTCTTCCTTCGTTTGCCTGGTGAAGTGCTTTTTCCATGATTTCAAAAGAGATTCCCTGGATTTTTATATCCATTTGGAATGCAGTAATTCCCGAATGAGTTCCCGCAACTTTAAAATCCATATCACCCAGATGGTCTTCGTTGCCAAGAATATCTGAAAGAATTGAGTACAGTTCGCCTTCTTTAACAAGTCCCATCGCAATACCGGAAACCGCTTTCTGAATTGGAACTCCGGCATCCATCATTGCAAGTGAACCTGCACAAACAGTTGCCATTGATGATGAGCCATTTGATTCAAGTATATCCGAAATAATACGGACTGTGTAAGGAAATTTATCTTCTGCCGGGAAAACTATTTTCAGTGCTCTTTCAGCAAGATTGCCATGCCCGATTTCACGCCTGCCAACACCGGTCATCCTGCCAACTTCGCCAACGCTGAAAGGAGGAAAGTTGTAATGAAGCATAAATTTTTTGGTATATTCCTCGCGTAATCCGTCAATAATCTGCTCATCGCTTTTCGTACCGAGAGTAACAGTCGTTAAACTTTGTGTTTCTCCTCTTGTAAAAAGTGCCGAG
>DATDOL010000059.1:0-3859 GCA_035293265.1 Ignavibacteriaceae bacterium
ACAATATTGCTGATGTGAGTAAGAGGATATGCAGCACGTGTATTTTCTGTAAAAGTATCATCATCAAGATTGATGCGTCTTGACTGTGCATCAATTTGCACGTTCTCAAGTATTGTTCCGAATTTTCTTGTTGTTTCATAAATTTCAGGTTCTGCTTCTTCAGAGAGCCTTATCACCTTTGCATAACATCCGCCTTCATAATTAAAAACACCATTATCACTCCAACCATGTTCATCATCACCAATAAGTTGTCTCTTCGGATCGGCAGAAAGAGTTGTTTTACCAGTTCCCGATAATCCAAAAAACAATGCAACATCTCCCCTTTCACCAACATTTGCAGAACAATGCATTGACATAACATTTTGCAACGGCATTAAATAATTAAGAATTGTAAAAATAGATTTTTTAATTTCACCTGCATAACTCGTCCCGCCAATCAACACAATCTTCTTACCAAAATTAATGAGTACAAAAACTTCTGAGTTGGTGCTGTCGTTCTGAGGGACTGCATGAAAGTTCGGCATATGAATTACTGTGAATTGAGTCTTGTGATTTTCAAGCTCTTCGGGATTGTTATATCTTCTGAACATATTTCTTGCAAAAAGATTATGCCAGGCAGATTCTGAAATAATCCGTATGGGAAGTTTGTATCTCTCGTCAGCACAAACGTAACAATCCTCAACATAGAGATCTTTTCCCTGTATGTAGGCCATCATTTTTGAATATAAACTTTTAAAATTTTCCTCACTCATAGATTTGTTTACTTTTCCCCACCAGATATTTTTTTCACTGGAAGGTTCCTGAACGATAAATTTATCATTAGGGCTTCTGCCTGTGTGATAACCTGTGCGGACAACGATCGGTCCGAGATGAGCAAGCAAACCTTCCCTTCTTCTCACTACCTGTTCATATAATGCTGGCGTTCCGTAGTTGTAAAAAACTTCCCTGATATTCCATAGTCCTTGTGCCTGAAGCTCTTTAATTAATTTGTCTTTTAAGATCATTAAATCTCCGTGTTATTTAAAAGTTTGCTTAGTCAAAATTTTACTTTAACAGATCGTTAAAATTATACTCGATGGCTTCTTCGCAATAAAAAGGTTCTCCATAGCCTTTTCCAATGCTGAATCCATAGAATTTTGATCTGCCCTCAATAAATTCGATGAAGTTTTTACTGCTGATGAAAGTTGATGGTTCTTTGCTATTTGAATTATAAAGCTGCGACTGATATGCCATAATAGCTTCCATTTTGTCTTTAAAGGATTCGCTTATATCAACTATAAAGGTTGGTTCGAAAGTATAGGTCTGCATATAATAGTAAAGTTTTTCCGGCCGATATGCCTGTTGAGTTTTACCATTAATTTTTGTTACAAACTTTGTTAATCCTGATTTAAACATTGCTCGTTTAACGAGAAGGCTTGCATCAATGTGATCGGGATGGCGATCATTAAAATATGGTGCGAAAATAATTTGCGGTTTGTAAGTTCTGATTGTTGCAACAACTTTTTTTAGGTTGGTATCTGAAATATCGATGTTACCATCAGGTATTTTTAAATTCTCACGCAAAGCCAGCTTCATTATTTTGGTTGCATTATTCGTTTCTGCTTCTCTTGATTCCAAATTCCCGCGGGTACTCATTTCGCCCAACGTAAGATCGATGACTCCGACTTTTCTTCCAGCCCTGGTAAATTTCACAATAGTTCCACCCATAGACAATTCAGCATCATCAGGATGAGCAGCAAATATTAGAACGTCAAGGTTCATAACCGTTATTTGAATCCAATTATTGATTTTTAATGAGCGAACTTACCACTTTTTCCTGATACCTTCCAAAAGATTGAATCGTGAAGTAAAAAGTTAATTAATATTACTCAAATAATAATTAATGTTATTCATTAATATTTGTTTTTTCCAAATCAATTCTTATTTTAGTCTCCAATCAATCCTGAGTAACCGGCAATCATTTATAAATAACTAATTAGGAGCAATGATGAAGTTTTTTAAAGTTTTCATTCTGTTTAGTTTTCTGGGTTCTGCAATGTTTGGACAGCCATATTATTGGGTGTTAAAACAATCAGGCAGCAGCTTAGGTGGACCATCCGATTATTATAAAAACAATACCGATATCATTTATTATGGTACCGGTAGTGTCATTTACAAAAGCACTGATCGTGGTGAATCATTTTCCATAACAGGAACAAACATTCCTGGATCTTCCGAGATCAAATCAATCATATTAAATGATGATTTGCCCGGTGTGTTGCTTGTTGCTATAGAAGCTGCTCCGAATGATAAAATTTACAAATCAACAAATGATGGTGTGAACTGGGTATTATCTCTTGATGAAGGACAATTTTCCTACTTTGGAATTCCTATGACTCAGGATCCTTCAATCCCAGCTACAATATTTACAATGGCAGGTCAGAACTTTAAAAAATCAACTGACTTTGGGAGTACTTGGACTACTATAACATCAAATACCGGTTCAGACTCAGCACCTTGTGACATTGAAGTATTTCCTAATTCAAGCACCATTTTAATTGGTGATAACGGGACAGGAATTTTCAGGAGTACAGATTATGGACTCACTTGGGCTCAAACATATTTTACATCTGGAGAGATTCCTACTATTGCCGTTGATTTTCAGAATCCAGGAGTTGCCTGGGCAACCAAATGGGGAGGCAGTGGAGGTTTCCTGAAATCAACTGACTATGGTGCAACCTGGACACCACAACCTGGATTCACTGGACAAAATATGTGGGGTGTTCACGTTCAACGTACAGAAGGAAATAATGTATTAACCGGTTGCTATGGATGCGGGACTGTCTGGAGGACAAAAAACGGTGGGTTAACCTGGATGACCATTAGCACTCCTTCCAGTAACTACCAGGTTATGACAATTGATTCAATGACTCAATTTACAGTACAAGGCAACGGTATTTATAAGCTCGAATCTCCCTGGTTTATCCCTGTAGAGCTTTCATCATTCACTGCTTCAGTTACTGGGAATGAAATTAATCTAAACTGGACAACCGCAACAGAACTTAATAATTATGGATTTGAAATTGAACAAAGCTACGATAATAATAACTTTGAAAAGATTGGTTTCGTTCCAGGGTTTGGAACAACAACAGAAACTAAAAGCTACTCTTTTACAGTTGAACAACCTATGGCTGGTATCCAGTATTACAGGTTAAAGCAAGTTGATTTTGATGGAACATCTGAACATTCAAATTCCGTTGAAGTAGACGGCCCTGTTCCTGCAGATTTTGTTCTGAACCAGAATTATCCGAATCCCTTCAATCCATCAACATCAATATCTTTTTCACTGCCTGTTGAATCATCTGTCAAGATCAGATTATTCAGCATGCTTGGAGAAGAAGTCGCTGAAATTGTTAACGAGAATTTTCAAGCAGGTTCACACAAAGTTGATTTTCTCGCAAATGGGTTATCAAGCGGTGCATACATTTATGTGATTGATGCTGCAGGAGTGAATGGAAATAATTTTGTGTCAAATAAAAAAATGATTCTGCTTCGATAACGTTTAGCAGTTCATCTTTTTCAAATTGATTCTTTTTAGAATCAATATTGTTGAAATAGTTTTTTTTATTAATTATAAGTCCTGCAATGCGGGACTTATTTATTTATAAAAATCCAGGATACTAAATGAAGATAAACATACTTCTGATATCAGTTTTTCTTACTTTGATTATTTATGCTAGTGTTCATGAGCTGCACGGAATCGTTGGCTTAACAAGACTTGATGGTTCTGTTGGATGTGTGTGTCATAATATTGATCCAAGCGATTCGGTTTTTGTTTGGATTGAAGGTCCCGATTCAGTCTTGGCAAACGATACAGCAA
>DATDOL010000060.1:0-2483 GCA_035293265.1 Ignavibacteriaceae bacterium
AATCATTTTATTTTGTGAAGCTGTTAAGTGAATTTTTTCTTTGTGTAGAATTTTAGGATGCCCATTGCTCATTAACTTGTTGCCTGTTTGGTTATATTATATTTATACAAATATCGGAATTTCTTAAATGGGTAAAAAGAAGAGCAATAAAAGAACTGAAAATAAAATCCCATCGAAAAAAAATAGTCTATCAAAAAAATTTATCATTGTAATTTCGGTTGGAATTCTTGTCACAGTGTATTTTATTTATAATTCTTTTATTAAAAATACTGACCCGGAAGTGACCTATTATACTTTTAAAAAAGAAGGGGAGCTTACATTCACCGACGGCACGGGTAAGCAATTGGCGAAGATAGATATTGAAATTGCGGAAGATGATTACAGGAGACAGCTTGGTTTGATGAACAGGAAAAATATGGAAGAAAACCAGGGGATGCTTTTTATTTTTTCGATCGAACAATCGCAGTCATTCTGGATGCTGAACACACTTTTTTCACTAGATATGTTGTTCATTAATAAAGAGAAGAAAATTGTTACGATACATAAAAACACCACACCGCTTTCACAGCAAAGTTATCCTTCATCTCAACCTTCAATTTATGTACTTGAAGTTGTAGCCGGATTTACTGATAAGCATAATGTAAAAGTAGGTGATTTTGTTTACTGGGTGGGAACAAGATTAAAATTGTAAAAAAATATTTTTGTTTTGATTAAGATTACTCTTGTCACCCTGAGCGAAGTCGAAGGGTGATTGATTATTGCTGCTTATGGCTAAAGTTTAAATAACTGCTCTCATTTTTACAAGCTGCTAATTCTTTTAGCAAACTAAGATCTCCTTGAATCAAGGCTTCTTTCTTTTTTCTGCTCCAACCCTTAATCTTTTTTTCAAGAAGTATTGCATCTCTTATATCATTTAATCTCTCAGAATAAATTAATTTAACTGGTTTCCTCGTAATTGTATATCCGCTATAATTGCTAGCATCATGTTGTACAAATCTCTTTTCCAGATTTGATGTGACGCCGGTGTAGTAAGTGCCATCAGCACATTTAAGGATGTAAACAAAATAATCTCTTTTCATTTTCTGCTAATGAGTCCAGAGTAGCATCATCAGTCTTCGACTCCGCTCAGACTGACATTTGTTAAATTTCACATTTGCGATTTGAAATTAAGACTTACCGTACAGTTCTTCTTCAACCAATTCACAAATTATGTGTGCAACGGTGATATGTCCTTCCTGGATACGCTGAGTATTCGAGGAAGGAATTACGATTGAGAGATCAACCAATGCTTTCAATTTTCCACCGCTGCCCCCAAGAAAGGAAATCGCTTTCATTCCTTTTTTGTGAGCCATCTCGACAGCTTTAATTACATTCGGAGAATTTCCGCTTGTTGAAATTGCAAGTAAAACATCTCCTTTGTTTCCAAGTCCTTCAACATTGCGTGCAAATACATTTTCAAATCCTATATCATTTCCGCCAGCAGTTAGATTTGAAGTGTCAGTTGTTAGTGCAATCGCCGGTAGTGACGGCCGTTGAATGTGATGACTCAGTCGTATCATTAATTCTGTTGCGATGTGCTGGCAATCTGCAGCGCTTCCGCCGTTACCGCAAAGTAAAAGTTTATTTCCATTTTTAAAACACCCAACCAATAATCCAATTGCTGTCAGGATATCGGATTTACAATCTTTAAGAATTTTAGTTTTGGTTTCGGCGCTTTCTTTTAAAGAATCTGTGATAAATTTTTCTTTATCCATATAAAAAATATTCTGGACTGTTTAGCCGGATGGAAGTGAATTTTAAGTTAAACTTCAACGGAATTTTTAAAATGAATGGCACTTGCAAAATCTTTTACAAGTCCCCAATTGTTTTCATTTTCGAAAAAATTACCTGTAACAATTAGACTTGCGCCATTTTCTACCTTATTTCTTGCCTCCGCAGGGGAACGAAGCCCACCGCCAACAATTATTGGTATTTTGCACACATTCGAAACCGCCTTTACCATTTCATCGGGCACTGGATTATCGGCACCGGAACCGGCTTCAAGATAAATAAATTTCATTCCTAAATATTCTGCAGCAAGAGCCGTCGCCGCTGCTATTTCAGGTTTATGCCGTGGAACTGGCATACTACCGCTCATATAGACTGCGGTGGTTGTTACACCAGATTCAACGATGATATAACCTGTTGAAATGGGCTCAATTCCAGAGTTTTTAATTATTGGTGCAGCAATTACGTGTTTGCCGATAAGATGTTCGGCATTCCTGCCACTTATGACCGACAGGAAGAGTATTGCATCAGCCGTGGATGAAATCTGATTAAGACTTCCCGGAAAAATAATTGCCGGCAGGGAAGTTTCCATTTTTACCTTCCTTATAAAGGAATCGAAGTTTCCACTTGTCATAAGGCTTCCGCCGACAAGAAAAGCATCAACGCCGGAGTCTTCGCAATTGTTCAAAAATGGAACAAATTTTGCATCAGAAAGC
>DATDOL010000061.1:0-21820 GCA_035293265.1 Ignavibacteriaceae bacterium
TGAAAAATAAACTCCGAATTGTGTTCCTGCAAACAAAAGATTTTTATCAACATGATCTTCTGCAATAGAATAAGTGCTTCCTTTTTCAGGAAGATTTGAATTAATTGAAAACCAATTCTTTCCACCATCAGTTGTTTTAAACAGATATGGTTTGTAATCTCCTCCTGTAAAATTATGACAGGCAGCGTAAGCAACAAGCTTATCAAAATTTGAAGTAATGATGTGATGAATTCTTGCATACTCCGGTAGTCCGGGAACTGATGATTGATTCCACGATTTTCCCCCATCATTAGTGAAGTGGATTAAACCATCACCCGATCCAACGAACAAAACATTTTCATCAACCGGAGATTCAGCAATAGTTACAATCTGTGCCATTGAACTTTTTCTTGCAAGCTGATCGATGCTCCAGCTTTGTCCCATAAGTTTCTGCATTTCTTTCGGAACTCCGCGAGTAAGATCAGGACTGATTTCATGCCAGGTACTTCCCTGGTCATCGCTTCTCATCAATTTATTTCCGCCAAAGTACAATCTCTTATTATCATGTTTCGAAAGAATAAAACCTGCGTCCCAGTCAAAGCGGTAAGCTGTGTCGGCAAAATCCTGCGGCTGAATGAAAAGATTTTCACCACTTCGTTTCTCGAAACGAACCAATCCACCAAACTGCGATTGAGAGTAAATGATGTTCGGGTCTTTCCAGTCAACCTGTGTTTCGAAACCATCGCCGGCATTTGTGAAAAGCCAGTCCGAGTTAATAATTCCTGCAGAGCTAATCGTTCTTGATGGACCGCCAAGACTATTATTGTCTTGTGTACCAATGTAAACATTATAAAATGGTTCGGCATTATCTGTTGTGACTTTATAAATTTCAGCAATCGGAATATTTGATTTGTATCCCCAGTTCTTTCCCTGGTCAAAAGTTTCATAAACACCGCCATCACAACCTGCAATTATATGTTTGTTATTTTCAGGACTAATCCATAAAGCATGATTATCGACATGTTTTTTGTCATCGCCAAGTTTTTTCCAGCTTTTTCCACCATCAATTGTGACCTGGATAAATACATCATCGCTGTAAACTCTGTCAACATCCTTAGTATCACAATAGAGTTTTTGAAAATAAAATGCATAAGATGAAATGTAACTGTTCTGTTTTGTCCAGCTTGCACCACGGTCGGTACTCCGGTAAATACCCTTGTCTTTTTCAGTGGCTTCTACGATTGCATAAAGTACATCGGGATTGACTGGAGAGATCGACATTCCGATTCTTCCAACATCTTCAGAAGGTAAACCGTTTTTCAGTTTATCCCAGGTTACTCCATAATCTAAACTGCGATAAATTCCGCTTTCTGGTCCGCCGGAAACTCCGGTGTAAAGGTTTCTCATTCTTTGGTGAGCTGTTGCATACAAAATATTAGAAAATCTCGGATCCATATGAACTTCATAACATCCGGTGAACTCACTTATCTTTAAAATATTTTCCCAGGTTTTACCGCTATCAGTTGTTTTGAAGATCCCTCTTTCTCCACCGGCATTTCTTGATGATCCATAAGCTGCAATGTACACAACGCCTGAGTTTTTATAATCAATTGCAATTCCTCCGATATGATCAGAAGTTGAGATGCCCATATTGTTCCAGCTCTTCCCGCCATCTTCACTCTTGTAAATTCCATCACCATAAATAACATTATTCTGATTTTTATTTTCACCTGTTCCTACCCAGACAACATTTGCATTTGTCGGATCGATCTCTACAGAACCGATCGCATAAGATTTATTCCCGTCAAACACAGGAGAGAAAGTTATTCCGCTGTTTGTTGTCTTCCACAATGAGCCGTGTCCCGAAGCAATAAAATACTCACTGTGGTTGATAGGATTTACGGCGATACCAATAACTCTTCCACCCGTAACAGCCGGACCAATGCTTCTAAACGAAAGACCGGCTAATGAAATGTTTTTTAAGGAATCTGGTTCGGTGTTGCCTTGCGCAATTGTGATCCCGGTTAAAAGAATAATCAGAACGATTGATGTAATTAATTTTTGCATAGCTGTGACTCAGAATTTGTTTTTGAAAGGTAAAATTAAAGTCGGGAGACCGACTGTTTGAATGCATATCTGCATGAAAATTTATAAATGAAACTTAAATAAATTAAACGATAGTTTTCTTTAATTCCAATAATTCCGTGCTAAATTTGATGGGCGGTTATTGAAAGCTAAAAAGTCATTGAAATAATTTATGAATCGAATTCACAAATATGCAATTATTTCCAAAATGAGCTTTGAAAAAAATCCTATGCAATTAAGAAATCCTATTGTAATTAAATTACTCCGTTCAGCTTACTCTGATTTGAACTTTTAAGTATGGTTGTGCTGGAGGTTGAATTATCTCAAAAAATAAGTATCTCATCAATTCAATTTAGTATTTCATATATAGTGGAATTATATTTATTTGATAATTTATAACGAATAGAAAAAATAATCAGATATTTAATCTATTGTCACAACAACAAAACGATTTCATAAAAAAATGTTTTGAGCTTGCCGTAAAAGCTGCGGGGTTTGTCAGTCCTAATCCAATGGTTGGAGCATTGCTGGTAAAGCAAGATAAAATTATCGGTGAAGGATATCATCAAAAATATGGTGGAGCGCATGCTGAAATTATTGCTATTAATAGTGCAACTAAAGTTTTAACGGGTTCAACTCTTTATTGTAATCTTGAACCTTGCTGCCATACACATAAACAAACACCACCTTGTGTTCCGCAAATAATAAAAGCCGGAATCAAAAAGGTAGTCATCAGCAACCTTGATCCAAATCCTGCGGTTAGTGGGAAGGGTGTTCAACAATTACTAAACGCGGGAATTGAAGTGATAACAAGAGTTAGTGAAAACGAAGGACAAGAACTAAATAAATTTTATTTTAAGTTTATTTCAAATGCTAAACCATATATCTCAATTAAAATAGCTCAGTCTATAGATGGTAAAATAACCGAAGAAAAAAATAAGCAAACATGGCTTACAGGTGAAGAAGCACAAAAATATGTTCATCAGCAGCGGGCAATTTATGATGCTGTTTTGGTTGGAGCAGAAACAATAAACATTGACAATCCTGAATTGAACGTCCGACTTGTTGATGGAAGGAATCCGAAGAGGATAATTCTTGATGGTAATCTAAGTTTAAATTTAAACTCAAAAATTCTAAAAGCTGCTGACATTGAAAATACATGGATCATAACCTGTAATGGAATCGATAATGAAAAATTATTTAAACTAAAAGAAAAAGGGGTAAGAATCCTTCAGATGCCAGCGGATCAATTAAATCATATTAGTTTAATAAAATTGCTCGATGAGTTAGCAAAACAAAAAATTTCGTCATTGTTTATTGAAGGCGGGAGTAATATTTTTTCGCAGTTTATTACAGAAAAACTATTTGATGAATTGATTATTTTGCAAGCTCCGGTAGTACTGGGCAAAGGATTATCTGCAATATCCGGATCGGTTAATATATCCCTGAACACAATTGACACTGTAAAGCTCGGTAAAGACATCAAAATGACTTTCAGGAAATGTGATTGATTAATTGAGTAGGCGTTGAATAATAAAAATCACTAACTTTAATATATGTTTACAGGAATTATTGAAGAAATCGGAAAAATTTCAAGTATTCAGCCTATCGCAGGCGGAAAGAGAATTAAAATATCTGCAAAAATAATAATGGATGATATTTCTGTGAATGATTCGATTTGTATAAATGGTGTCTGTTTAACAGTTATTAATATAAACAATGGAGATTTTTGGGTTGAGGCCGTAGGTCCAACTTTAGAGAAATCCACTTTTTCAGAAATTAATGTTTCAGATTTTGTTAACCTTGAACGATCTTTAAAATTAAATGATAGGTTGGGTGGACATTTTGTGCAGGGACACGTAAACGGTATCGGTAGAATTACAGAAATTAATAAGCTGGGTGAGAATTATTTTCTCAAATTAGAATTGCGGGACAATCTTCAGAAATATCTGATCTCAGAAGGATCAATTACAGTTGATGGAATTAGTTTAACAATTGCCGAGCTTGATAATGCGAAAGTTGGAATCTCAATTATCCCGCATACATATAAAAATACTTCCATTCAATTTAAGAAGGTCGGCGATTTGGTTAATATCGAGACTGATATGATCGCAAAATATGTCGAAAAACTTTTGAAAGAAAAATCGTCTAGTGATATGAACATAACTGAAAACTGGTTAAAGGAACTTGGATATTAATGACTGAGAAAAAAAATAATTCAGAATTTACTCCTAATTTTATTGAAGAAGCGATCGAGGATATCAAAAACGGTAAGATGATTATCGTTGTTGATGATCCGGACAGAGAAAATGAAGGTGATCTTATAATGGCTGCTGAACTGGTAGAACCGAAAGATGTTAATTTCATTACCAAGAATGCCCGTGGAATATTATGTCTTCCGATTACACAGGAAAGAGCTGAAGAGCTTGAATTTGATTTTATGGTGCAGAATAATACTTCTCTTCACAGAACTCCATTTTCAGTTTCAATTGATTACAAATACGGAACAACAACCGGTGTCTCTGCGTACGATAGAGCTAAAACTATTAATATGGTTGTCAATGAAAAAGTAAAAGCAAAGGACTTTGCTAAACCTGGACACATTTTTCCGCTGATTGCAAAAAAAGGCGGGGTGTTAAAAAGAGCCGGGCATACTGAAGCCGTTGTTGATATCGTTACTCTCGCAGGATTGAAACCTGCAGGAGTTCTTTGTGAAATAACTGATGAAGACGGAACAATGGCAAGAATCCCAAGCTTAGTCACGTTTGCGAAAAAGCATAATTTTAAAATCATCACGATTGCAGACCTGATAGAATACAGAAGACAACGTGAAAAATTAATACGTTGCAAAGTGATTGTTGACCTTCCATCAGAATTTGGAAATTTTAAATTGCATCTCTATGAAAATACTCTCGACCCGCAAGATAATCCAATTGCACTCGTAAAGGGAGATATAGCAGGTGATGAGCCAATCCTGGTAAGAATTCATTCAGAATGTTTGACCGGTGATGTCTTTGGTTCAAAGCGATGTGATTGTGGAGATCAGCTAATCGCTGCAATGCTTAAAGTTGAGCAAGAAGGAAAAGGAGCGATACTTTATATGAGGCAGGAAGGAAGAGGAATCGGGCTGGTTAATAAGCTGCTGGCTTATTCTCTCCAGGAAAAAGGAAAAGATACGGTAGAGGCAAATCAGGCACTAGGGTTTAAGCCGGATTTAAGAAATTACGGAACCGGTGCACAAATATTAAAGGATCTCGGGCTTAAAAAAATAAGACTGATGACAAATAATCCTAAAAAGATAGTTGGTTTAAAAGGATATGATCTGGAGATTGTTGAACGGGTTCCGCTTGAAATTCCACCCAATGAAATCAACCAAAATTATCTCAAAACTAAAAAGGAAAGATTAGGTCACTTATTCAATTCAAAAGAAAAAATATTAGAATAGTTTTATTTAAGGAGCATAAATGGCAACCATTATTGAAGGCAAACTCTCAGCAAAAAATAAAAAGTTTGGAATAGTCGTCAGTCGCTTTAACGAACTTATTTCTTCTCAGCTTCTCTCAGGAACGAAAGACTGTCTGATCCGTCATGAATGCAAAGAAGAAGACATAACAATTGCATGGGTTCCCGGTTCATTTGAGATTCCGCTTATTGCAAAGAAAATGGCAGAGTCAAAAAAGTACGATGCTGTAATTTGTCTTGGTGCTGTCATCCGTGGCGGAACACCACATTTCGAATACATTGCTTCCGAAGTTTCAAAAGGAGTTGCATACGTTGGTCTGGAAGCAGGCCTCCCGGTAATTTTTGGAGTTCTAACAACCGATAATATCGAACAAGCTTTAGAAAGAGCAGGAACAAAGGCAGGCAACAAAGGTTGGACCGCTGCCCTTTCAGCTATTGAGATGGTGAACCTGGCTAGGCAAATTTAGAACTCGTTCATTGACTTGTTTAAAGGATGGTATTTGGAAATTTACAGAGACTAACTTAAAATAATATTTACCTGTTGCCCATTTCATTGAGAGTTGCAATCGATTTTACTTTAGCGATTCTTGTTTTTCGTGTTCACAAGAATCACAGTGTAAATGGGACTTTTGAGACAGCCATCTTTATGCTTTCATAGTTGCTTATCACCATTTCCACAGCTGGAAAAACTTAACAATAGTTTATTTTAATTATTAAATATAATTTTGGACTGTTAATCATTCGTTTTATTTAATGATTCTGAAAATCTTTGCAGGTATTCAAATACTTGTGCTCAATAGAATTTTGTTATTAAAAGTATTATTTATCTTTATACATCAAAAAAAAATGAATTTTTCTGCTTCAAGAATTTGATGAACAAATTAACAAACACAAAAGTATTTAAACAAAACGGAAGACAGGATACTCTGATCTCTGAAAAGAATGTCATTATTGGCGAAGGTTACTTTACTGTTTTTGCCGGACCTTGCGCTCTTGAAACTCCGGAAATTGCATTAACAACGGCCAAAGCAGTTGAAAAAGCCGGCGCAAGTATCTTCCGTAGTTCTTTATTTAAACCCAGAACATCGCCCTATAGCTACCAGGGTTTCGGACTGGATGGAGTGGAGATTTTAAGAACTATCAGAAGGGAAACAAATCTTTTATTGGAAACTGAAATACTTTCGATGGATCAGCTTAATGTGCTTGCTGATGAAGTTGATATAATAAGAGTTGGTTCCCGTAATATGGATAACTATGAACTGCTTAAAGAAGTTGGTAAAACTAAAAAGCCGATTATCCTGAAAAGAAATATGAGTGCCACTTTGGAAGAATTTCTTCTTGCAGCAGAATATATTCTTTCAGTCGGCAATGAAAAAGTAATTCTATGCGAAAGAGGTATAAGAACATTTGAAACCTATACAAGAAACACTCTTGATATTCTTGCGGTTCCATCTCTTAAAGAATTAACACATCTCCCTGTAATCGTAGATCCGTCGCACAGCACCGGGAAGAGCAGTCTTGTTCCTGCAGCAAGCAAAGCAGCTATTGCTGCGGGTGCAGACGGAATATTGATCGAGGTGCATCCCGACCCTTACAATGCTTTTTCAGATGGCCATCAGTCAATTGACATTCCTTCCTTCGAGAAATTAATGAATGAACTTTTTAAATTGGCAAAAATCCTAGGTAAAAAATCACCAACCCCGGTTCTTTCCTGATCTGCTGTATTATAATCAACGCTTCGCTCTCAATTAATTAGTAATTCCAAAATCAGTCTATTCATTAATGAATTTATTAAAATGAATTATTAAATAAAGTAAGCATTCCTTAGGTTTGAAATTGTAAAATGCAAAATATTTCAACAATTGATTTAATCACCATAGTAATTGGAGTCATAGGTGGTCTGGCTCTGTTCCTGTTCGGAATGGAACTAATGACGGATGCTTTAAAATCCTTTGCCGGTGCAAACATGAAAAAAATGCTGGCAAGAATGACTTCGAACAGGATATCAGGTGTATTAACCGGAATTTTTGTTACAGGAGTCATTCAGTCCTCATCTGTGACAACCGTGCTAACCGTTGGTTTTATTTCTGTTGGACTTCTTTCACTTCCACAGGCAATAAGCATCATTCTCGGTGCACATATCGGGACAACCGTAACAGTTCAAATTATAGCTTTTCAAATAAATGAGTTTGCACTTTTATTAATTTCATGCGGATTTGTACTTAAATTTTTTATCAAGCATGATAAACTAAAATATTTTGGTTTGATGTTAACAGGCTTCGGGTTAATCTTTCTCGGTATGAATTTAATGAGTGACGCAACCTACCCTCTCCGGACTTATAAACCATTTTTTGATTTGATGGAAAAAATGGCAAATCCACTTATCGGAATTGTAACCGCTGCTTGTTTTACTGCAATTGTACAAAGCTCAGCTTCTACAATTGGAATTGTTATTGCGCTCGCAAGTCAAGGCTTGATTTCCCTTGAAGCCGGAATTGCACTGGTATTAGGGGCAAACGTCGGAACCTGTGCAACTGCGATATTAGCTTCAATCGGGACACCACGTGAAGGCAAACAAGCTGCTTTGAGTCATGTTATCATAAACTTAATTGGCGTATCAATCTGTTTTCCATTTATTCACGATCTTGCAAAGATGGTTCAGATCATCTCCCCCTCTTTTAACCAGTTAGAAGGTATTTCCAAAATGGCTGCCGAATCGCCACGACAAATTGCAAATGCCCATACGATTTTTAATGCCGCTAATACCTTAATCTTTTTACCATTTGTTACACTTTTTTCAAAATTGATAATGTGGGTCCTCCCTGTCAAACCTGCAGCATTGGTGAAGGAAATAAAACCAAAGTACCTTAATGAGACTTATTTAAAAACACCTCAGCTTGCCTTAGACCGGGTAAGAATGGAACTGGGAAGACAAGGCAAAAGAGTTCTGAAAATGTTAAAAGAAATGCCTGATGCAATTAATTCGGGCAACAAGGAAAAACTTAAATCCATAAAAAATATGGATGATAATGTTGATGCCATACACGAATTTATCCTTACATACTTAGGAAAACTTTCCAGGGAGAAACTTACATCAGAAGAATCTAATCTGCTTCAGGCTTACTTATCATCAACAAATTATTTTGAAAATATCGGGGATGTAATGGAAACTAACCTGATCAGCCAGGGAAAGGACAGAATAAAATCAAATATAGAATTCACTGAATCCTATCAGGAAATTATGCAGCCGTTATATGATAAAATTTCCTGGGCTGTTAATGAATCAATTTTGGCTTTACTTCTTAACGATAAGCAAAAGGCATACGATGTGATTGATGCCAAACAGGAATTGGGTTCAACCAGGGATAAATCATTTGATTACTTAATCAACAGGTTAACAACTGATAAAAATCTATCACTGTCTGAGTTCAGGATTCAATCGGATATTATAGAAAATTTGATGCGTGTTTATAATCTTGCCAAAAAAATTGCACATGTTGTTACACATATTACTTCCCAAAACAGCCATTCAAAAAATCAATACATCCAGGAAGAAATTCGTTTTGGTGAGTGAGGCTGTACATTAATCTGAATTTATAATATCATCGCCTGTTAGGATTTCCAGTTTTGTAAACCTTCCAACTCAATTTTTGTATTAATCTGCCTTAATCTCTAATTATTACAAAAGATATAGGATTTGAGGTGTTTACAACAAATAGCTATATTAACCGGCAAGATATATGAATTCTGAAAATAAAAACCCGGTAAAAGCAACTCAATTTGCACTTGTTCTTGCCTCCTTCGTGATAATTGTAGCTGGCATGAAGGTAGCGGCTTCAATCATTATTCCATTTCTGCTTGCAGCTTTTATTTCGATTGTTGCTTCCCCGCCCTTTTACTGGTTACAAAAGAAAAAAATTCCAAAGGTTGCTGCGTTATTAATTGTTATTCTCCTATTTATTTTTTTCATCTTCATTATTGCATTGATGATCGGAACTTCAATAAATGACTTTACAACTAAGATTCCATTTTATGAGTCTAAGCTTGAGAACCAAACCGATGCTTTTATAACCTGGCTAAATGAGAAAGGAATTATTGAAGAAAGAGTAGAGCTAAAAGAAATAATTAACCCGGCTGTGATATTAAAGTTAGTTGGTAATGCACTTAATGAAATCAGCGGAATATTCACAAACGGTTTGCTTATCCTTCTTACTGTGGTGTTCATGCTGCTTGAAGTATCAAGTCTGCCTATAAAATTAAAAAAAATATTTAAGGATCCGGATCGATCAATTGATAGAGTTCAGTCAATCTATAATAATATTAATAAATATATCGCCATTAAAACGTGGATCAGCCTAGCAACAGGATTGCTTGCCGCAATACTTTGTTTTATTATTGGAGTGGATTATCCAATCCTATGGGGAATATTGGCGTTTGTATTGAATTATATCCCGACAATCGGATCTTTAATTGCCCTCATTCCGCCAGTACTGTTAACAATAATACAGATTGGTCCTTTGGAAGGATTGATAGTTCTCATCGGTTTTGTCGTAATAAACACGGTGATGGGAAATATATTAGAACCAAGATTGATGGGACGGGGATTAGGACTATCGACTCTCGTTGTATTTTTATCCCTGATTTTCTGGGGATGGGTTCTTGGTCCGGTCGGGATGCTGCTCTCAGTTCCATTAACCATTGCAATCCAGATAATTTTTGACAGTTCTGAGGAGACTAAGTGGATTGCAGTGCTATTGGGTTCAGAAAAAGCACAGTGATATTATATCTTAACATTCTTAAATAAAAAAAGGAAAGAACAATGAAGCAATTAATTTTTTATTTTATTTTACTGATATGCTTTTCTAGTATCAGTTTTTCACAATCAAATAAAACCGGATTGGGAATTATTGTTGGTGAACCAACAGGTGTAACTTTTAAATATTGGTTAGACAAAACTTCTGCAATTGATGCTGCAGCTGCCTGGTCATTCACTAGCCCTGGTGCATTTCATATTCATGCTGATTATTTATTGCATAGTTTCGACTTATTTACAGTTAGCGGTGGCGGAAGAGTTCCTCTTTATTATGGAATTGGAGGAAGATTAAAATTTGTAAGTGATAACACACGTTTGGGCATCCGGGTTCCGGTAGGGTTGGAATACATATTTCCTGATGGAAAGTTTGACATATTCTTAGAAGTTGTGCCTCTGCTTGATATTGCACCCGAAACAAATTTCACTTTGAACGCAGCACTGGGAGCCAGGTATTTCTTTTAATATTTGCTTTTATTCACAGTTGGAATTCTTCGGAATTACTTTAACCGTGCGTTAGTAATGCTCAGTTTCTTTTGTTAATGAAAATTAAAATTAGTTTCATCTTCATAATCCTTGTTCTTAACGTATTTTCTATTCATTCTCAAAGTCCTTACAAGCTGAATGATGAAAAAGAGATAGTTATCACTTCTGTCGGCTTTGCAATTTCAATCTTTGATATAATTTTGATTAATAATAAACAACCAATTACAGCTGAAGAGCTAGAAACAATAACTGCAGATAATGAAAACGCTTTCGACAGAAGTGCAATTAATAACTATTCAAAAATCTCATTCGTACTAAGTGATATACTTTTGGCTGCTTCAATAGCATCGCCATTTTTATTATTTACTTCGTCAAAAGTCAGAGATGATGCTGGAACTTTTTCTACAATGAGTTTTGAAAATGCATTATTGTATTTTGCATTACCTCATCTTGGAAAAGGCACATTTGATCGTTATCGCCCTTACGTTTACAACCCTGATGTTCCGCTGGAAAATAAACTTACAACAGATTCCAGGCTTTCTTTCTTTTCCGGGCATGCTACTCCTGCTTTTGCTAATGCTGTATTTCTCTCAAAAATTTACAGCGATTACTATCCAGACTCCGAATGGAAACCTTACATCTGGACATTAAATCTCATGCTGGCTGCAACTATTGGTTATCTCAGGTACGATGCAGGCGCTCACTTCCCTACAGATATAATCACCGGGGCTATTATTGGCAGTGCAATAGGATATTTAATTCCCGTATTACACAAATCGGACGACAATACTGATTCAATAAACTATTTTGTTCAACCAAGAGAATTAATATTTATAAGATTCCAATTGTAATCTCATTTAACTTCCAGATTGAAATAATAAAATCAAATTAACCATTCTTATTTGAAGTAAAGTGAATCATTTTTAATTTATTTCTCATTGCAAACTATAACTCAAACAGACAAACTAGGTCAATTAAATATTTCTTCTGATACTGCTGTTTCAAGAATTACTGCACTCTGGGCTTTAAGCGAATCAATATTAGGAGGAATACTTCATGCAACACATATTCCTTTTCGTGGATTAATAATTGCCTCTGCTTCTGTTTTATTCATTTCAATAATTTTTTGTTATTCAAAAAGTCCATCTCAAATTTTGAAGGCAGGTTTATTAGTTATACTGGTCAAACTAACTATAAGTCCACATACACCCGTTATGGCTTTTTTTGCTGTAGCATATCAATCAATTTTAGGTTATACCTTCTTCAGATTCATTCATTCATATAAGGTCGCAGCAGTTTTTTTGAGTGTTATTGCTTTGTCTATAACTGGTTTCCAAAAAATAATTACGCTCTCGATCATTTTTGGATTTAAATTGTGGGATGTTGTTGATGACTTTGCAATGAATTTATTGAATCTTACCGGGATAGTTAATCAAGATTCAGAATCTGTAAGTCTGAGCCTGGTTATAATTTCATTCTACATTTTAATTCATTTAACAGCAGGGATATTTATTGGGATAATTTCGGCTAAATTTCCCGGATGGATTACCGATCAGGATTCGGACAGAATTTATTCCGATTATCAATTGCATCAAAAAGCTTATATCAACCTGAAGAACACACTTAAATCAACAAAAGGATCAAAACAAAAATATATTAAATATGGTATTACTCTGTTCATTCTATTGTTATTAGTGCTTACATTTTTATTTGATCAGACTCTGAATAAAGTCATGCAAAGCATCATACTTATGTCAATAAGAGCAATCCTGGTACTTTTTATCTGGTTTAAAATAATAAGTCCTTTCATTACGAAGCTCTTGTTAAAGACGTTGAGTACAACAAAATGGAAACGGGCCGAACAGGTTGAGCAGATTATCTCTCTTTTTCCTCATCTGAATGGAATCTTACATTATTGCTGGCAATATACTTTATGCTTTAAAAATAAAAGAACAAGATTTAAAAAATTTCTTGTATATACATTCCTGCTTTTACTGTCATCATCAAATGAATGAACATTCATCCATTCAAAATACGATCTGCACTGAAGTCTTAGAATATTTTTCATATATTGTCTTTATGAAATTATATTTTTCAAAAGTTTACGATTCCTTACCAACTCATCAAGAAATTAATCATGAAAAAATTGAAAATAATTTTCTCAATCCTCATTCTATTTCAACTCAGTGTATCAGCTCAGGAACTGGATAAGATTTATAATTTAAAATTTGGCTCAAATTTCAGAATCTTTCCAAGTACTATCTCTCAAACGGAAGTTTTTATCGTTCCTCATCCGCTAAATGAGAATATAATGTTCTCTTCGGCAAATACATGGAATCAGAGTGATTTCTTCATCAGCGAGGGAGTTTATGTTACAACCGATGGTGGATTAAATTGGTTCGGAAGCGATACTTGTAAAGGCGAGCCAATTTATTTTCATGGCGGTGATCCAGGAATTGTGATAGACAAGAACGGAAGATTTATTTTAACCAGGCTTAGTGGAATTACTGGTGGAGGTTTATTTTCACATTATTCTGATGATCTTGGTCAAAGCTGGTCTTTCCAGAAAGGTGTCGCCGTTGGAGAACTTTTGGAAAGAGCAACCGTAGATTCTGATGTAAACTCTGCAAATAATTTTTATGGAAGAACTTACGCTGTTTGGGTAAAATTTTCCCAACCGTATCCCGTTGTTATTTCTTTTTCAGATGATGGTGCTGAAAACTGGAGTCTGCCATCACAAATTAACAATCCCTCTGAGAGAGGTGCCGGCGGGGAAATAAAGATTAGTCCAAATGGCACCGTTTATGTTTGCTGGGCAGCTGTAATTAATATATCACCATTTACCGAAACGTTCATCGGCTTTGGGACTTCAACTGATGGTGGAACAACATGGATAATTCAGGAAAATGCATTTGATATTAATGGTATAAATGGTCAGTTAACTAACAAGGGAAACATTCGAGTTAATGGATTACCGAGAATGGCAATTGATATGTCTGGCGGTTCAAGACATGGTTGGATTTACATAGTTACGACTCAAAAAAATCTTGCTCCGGCTGGAAATGATCCAGATGTAATTTTAAACAAATCAACAGATGGCGGAATATCATGGTCATCCGGAATAAGAGTTAACCATGATCCTCTCAATAATGGTGCGGTTCAATATTTTCCTGCGATTCATGTCGATAATTACGGCGGAGTAAATGTTATATTTTACGACGACCGAAACACCACGCAGGATTCTACCGGAGTATTCCTGGCAAGATCCGATGACGGCGGGAATACATGGAGAGAGTTTGAAATAAGTGATCACAACTTCAAACCAGTTCCTCTCGCCGGGTTATCACAAGGTTACCAGGGCGATAATATTGACTTAACATCTGCGAATGAAAAGTTATGGCCTGTATGGATGGATAACTCAACCGGACGATACCAAATATGGACAGTTCCGATTGAAATATCTTCAGTCAGTGCAGATGAACCATCAGTTCAAGCACCAGTTGAATTTGAATTGAAACAGAATTATCCCAATCCTTTTAATCCATCAACAAATATCAGTTTTACGATTAACGAACCCGGTTTCGTAACACTAAAGATTTATGATTTACTTGGAAATGAGATAACGACACTTGTAAATGAACAACTGGAAACCGGTGAGTATAATATTGAATTTAATGCTGAAACTTCCTCAAAACGATTTCTAAACAGCGGCATATACTTTTACACTATTTCTCATAACGGCAAAAATGAAACAAAGCAAATGGTTTTATTGAAGTAGTGATTCATTTCAGCAAAATCATTTTCTTAGTTTCGGAATATGTGCCAGCCTGCAGTCTGTAAAAATAAATCCCATTCGGTAAATCGGTCGCATCAAATGTTATTTCATAAACTCCCGGAAGCTTTTCTTCGTTAACCAAGCCAGCAATTTCAATTCCTAGAACATCATAAACTTTTAGGGACACAATTCCGCTATTCCATTCAGGACCAAATGAAATCTGGAATTTTAAATTCGTAACCGGGTTAAAGGGGTTTGGAAAATTTTGGTAAAGAATGAAATTTTCTTCTAAAAATAAATCATCATCTGTTACAGGAATAATCACAGGATATTTATATTTAATTATCGCACCTTCCTCCCCAACCCCATAGCCTGTTAGTGAATCCGTGAACACCAGATCATATATGGAATAATCTGCTGGTGCTGGAATATCAGTCCAGGTATTTCCGGAATCTAATGAGTAAAGTAAACTTTGAGGGCCAGGCACTGGGGACCAACCTTCATTTTCATTTCTGAATGAAATAGCGCGAGCAACTCCAGGAATTCCAAGTTCATTGAATATCCAGCTGTTACCTGCATCTGAAGATTGTAAAAATCCAACTCCAAAAAATTCAGGATCACCACCGGCACAAATTAAATTCAGAGAATCGATGTAATGAATATCCCAGATCTGATCTGGAGGTGTGTACGCTGTATCAATTGGAGTCCATAAATTTCCGCCATCATCAGTTTTCCAGACAACTCCAGCTAAGTCAATTTGACCACCGCATGCAAATCCATATAAATTATTAAAGAATTTTATGTTTACAACCGGGAAATAAGCTAACGGCAGAGGAGCGATATTTACTTGTCGCCAGGTGGCACCACCATCCGTTGTTCTGACAAATGCACCATCTCCATTACCACCCATAAAACCATAAAGTGTATCCAGAAAATAGATAGAAAACATGAGAGCATCTTCTGAAAAAAAATCAGCTTCCCAGTTCTCTCCACCGTTTATAGTTTTAAGAATAGTTGTTCCGATTGGCGGTAGAACTTCTTCCAAAGCTAAACCCCAGCCTCTATTTTCATCCAGGAAAAATAAATCAACAATATTCACGTTGGTATTAGTTTCCTGCACCGTCCAAATATCACCACCGTTAGTTGTATGCAGAACTAATCCTGAATCACCGCCAACCCAGCCATTTAAACTATCTGTGAATTGAAGTGTTCTTAAAAAATTATCTGTTGGACTGTCGAGTGAAAACCAATTATCCTGTGGAATAATCTGTGAAATGGGAAGGAAAGTAAAAATGAAAAAGAGATTGATGAATTTAACTCTAAATAATAAAAAATTATTTCTGAATTTCTTAGAAAAAGAATTTTTCATTTGCATATCTTAAAGATAAATAATTCAGCTAAGATATTATAGTCAATTAATGATTGACTCTCTAACTAGTCTCCAAGAATGGTTTTAATTATCAAGGCAGTATAAAACAATGAATCAAACACTTATATTTGTATAAATGATCTAAAAAAATAAGCAGGAAAAATAAATGAGAAAAATGATTATCGGCATTATCGCTTCAGCATTGTTATCCGTTAGCTGCGGCAATGAACAAAAGCAATCGGATGATATGAATACTGAAAGCGAAGCATTTTTGAATCAGCCGCACTCTGCAACAGTAGTTGATAAAATAGATGTAAATAATTATACTTATCTCCAAGTGAGCGAGGAGGATGAAATTTTCTGGATTGCAGTTCCGAGAATGGAGATCGAAAAAGGAGAAAAAATATTTTTTTCACAAGCGATGGAAATGAAGAATTTTAAAAGTGAAACAATCAACAGAACTTTTGAATCTATTCTTTTCGTGCAGGATGCGAGTAAGTCTGACCAATCTGATGAATTAAAAAACCCTCATTCAAATTTATCCTCGATTTCAAAAGAAAGCATCAACATAGCTCCTGTCACTGGAGGTATGACAATCAAAGAAATTTTCAGTGCTGCTGATAATCTCACAGGCAAATTGATAAAAGTTAAAGGGAAAGTTATAAAATTCAACCAGCAGATAATGAAAAGAAACTGGATTCATATCCAGGATGGTACTGCAGATAACACTGATTATGACTTAGTTGTCACCTCAAGCGAGGTTGTGAGTGTTGGCGATGTAATTGTTGCTGAAGGAACTTTGAGTAAGGATAAAGATTTTGGCTCAGGTTATATGTTTAAAGTGATAGTTGAAGACGCTAAAATATCAAAAGAGAATTTTAATTAAGTATATATTTTTTGAATTTATAATTTGGGATTGCTTATTCAATTATCGGTCCAAGGTCTGTCCCGCCGGGATAAAGAATAAATGCAATTGCAAATGCCAGAACAGAAATTATCAGCCCATACATAAAAATTGTATAGCTGTATCTTAATCGTTGATATTTCTGACCCAGCACCTGGCCAAGATAATAAAAATCATTTATCATACTGTCATATAAATAATCCTGGTCACCAATCATTTCTTTCATTCCCCATGAAAAATCTTTTAATGTCATGTTATAGAAGTTCCCAAAAAACAACAGGTTTGCTTTTTTGTTTTTAATATCTTCAGAAGTAAATGTCCCTGAAGTGACCTTAGGACGTGTAACGAGAATTGCATAGATAAGTGTAACGAGACTGGTTACTGTAAGAATTGCAGTAGGAATCACCAAGTGCGGATTTGAATCGAGCTTTCGCACCATAATACTGACAACAATAGTTAATACAAGTGTGTTAACGCTGATCATAATGTTTGCTTTTGTATCAGCCATAGAACTGAAGCCGACATGAGTTCGCATTGTATTCCTAAACATTGTTTCGATTGAACGTCCTGCGGTTTTATCCGATTTCTTTTTTTCAGATTTTATATCAAAGCTTTCTGAATTTTCCATTATTAAACTTTCCTCCTTCTGTTTCTTTTTTAATTTTTTCAGTCTTTTTTCTATTTTCAGGATATTGATATTTTTCTGAGTTTGGTACTTTTCAATTCCATAAGGTGTGAAAAACTGATGTTGGTTAAAAAATTTCAGATTTTTTTCCAGCCATTCCTTGTCAGTATATATACAAATATTTTGTTTTGCCAATTCCATTCTAAACAAATCTCCCCTTTCTTCAAAATCGTTCAGACCAAGATGATGAAGATCAGCATCACAGATTATTTTTTCTAACAATGTTTGGGGGTTCTGAGGCATCCTTGTAACACTTATGAGGGAGACAACTTTTTCAATTTTATCTTGTGGGTAACCATTTTCGCTTAAAAATTTTCTGGCAAATTCTATACTTATATCTTCATGTCCGTTACATTGTTTTACATAACCGGAATCATGAAACCAGCCTGCAATTAACAGTACTTCCAGGTCATCTCCCGTTATATTTATTGCTGTCGTCATTTGCTGAATCTCTTTTACCACTTCAGCTGTATGCGTAAAACTGTGATAAACGTTTTCCTCAGGAGCTTTCTCCCGGAAAAGTTTACCAACATATTCTTTAACTTTTTTTATTATTTCTTCATTAATCATTTTTTTTCCATCACCGTTTATCATTTTTCGATTATTTTAGCGGATCATCCATCCCAATATTAACAATTATCCTGCCTGAATATTTAGATCTATTTTGTCTTAAGCAATCTATTCTTTTAAGGATATTCTACCGGTGATATTTATCACAATTATTTTTTTTATGTGATATATGTACTAATTTTCTGTGCAAGAATTCAACACCTTAAAAATATTTAGTTACTAAACGGAGATTTATTTGTAAAATGAAATATCTCTATCTTGTACGACATGCAAAATCAGACTGGAAAAATACCGGGCTTGCAGATATTGAACGTCCGCTTAATGAACGCGGAAAAAGAGATGCGCCGTTTATGGGAAAAATTCTTGTTGATAAAAAAGTAAATCCTGATTTAATTCTTTCGAGCACTGCAAAACGAGCCCGTAAGACAGCAATCGCAATTGCTAAAAAATTGGATATAAACGACGATAAAATATTATTTGATGAAAATATTTATGAAGCTTCTGCCGGTGAATTAATGAATATTGTCAGCAGTATTGAAGATAAATATAACAGTGTAATGATTTTCGGACACAACCCGGGACTGACAACATTGCATAACAGTTTATCGAATCATTATATCGATAACATTCCAACCTGTGGCATTGTTGCGTTAAAATTTGACACGGGATGGAAAAATTTAGGTTCTGCTGCATCGGAGTTAATGTTTTTCGAATACCCAAAACTTTATTTCAAATAGGATGTCACTATTAAAACTTTCATGTAATGAAAAACAGAAAATATTTTGACCGGGAATTAAGCTGGCTCTCCTTTAATCACAGGGTATTACAGGAGGCAAAGGACCCTTCTGTGCCGTTGTATGAAAGAATAAAATTTGCTGCAATTTATTCTTCCAATCTTGATGAATTTTTTAGAGTGCGAGTTGCTTCTATCAGAAGCTTGCTTTCGCTTAAACTTAAATCACAAAAGGATTTAAGCTTTGACCCTAATAAACTTTTAATACAAATAAGAGAAACCGTACATGTTCAGCAAGAAGAGCTTGGAAAAATATTTCGCGAGGAATTGGTCCCTCAGCTTGAAAATGAAAACATTTTCTTTGTAGATGAAAAAAATATCAATGATGATCAGAGAGAATTTGTCCGAAGTTATTTTTATGACCAGGTAATCCCTTACATTCAGCCAACATTATTGGACAAAAAAAGAATTGCAACTTTTCTCCGGAATAAAGCGATTTATCTTGTTATAAGATTATCCGTGAAGAAGATAAAATCTGTAAAGGAAAAAAATATCAGCAGATTTAAATATGCACTTGTTGAAATTCCATCGGACAGGCTTGGAAGGTTTATAAATCTTCCGTCCATTGAGAAAAAAAATTACATAATTTTTCTTGATGATCTAATCAGGATTCAGCTCCAGGAATTATTTCCCGATTACAAAGTTGAATGCAGCTACTCAATAAAATTAACAAGAGATGCCGAACTTTATATTGATGATGAATTTTCCGGCGATTTGCTTTTAAAAATCAGGAGAGGACTTTCAAAAAGAAAAACCGGTGTACCCTCAAGATTTTTATATGATAAAGAAATGCCGGATGAATTCATTAAGTTTTTAAGAGACGCATTGCATCTGCAAAAAAATGATATAATTCAGGGAGGGAAATATCATAACATTAATGATTTTTTCAGCCTGCCAAAATTCGGAAATCCAAAACTTGAATATGAACCGATGCCTCCGCTATACTGTAAAGAGCTGGAATCGGCTTCATCAATATTTAGCACAATTTCAAAAAAGGATGTGTTGCTCAGCTTTCCATACCAGTCATATAAATATGTAATTAAACTATTGGAAGAATCTGCCACGGATGAACAGGTTAAATCAATTAAGATCACTTTGTACAGGGTTGCTGACCAATCTTTAATAATAAGGTGGTTGGTCAGAGCTGCAGAAAATGGTAAAAAAGTCACAGCATTTATTGAAGTTAAAGCCCGGTTTGATGAAGAATTAAATTTTGCTTCTGCAGATGCTCTTGAAAAAGCAGGTGTGAAAGTATTTTTCAGCTTTCCCGGATTAAAAGTTCATTCCAAACTTTGTTTAATCGAACGAATAGAAAATAATATTTCAAAGTATTACACCTACCTTGCAACCGGAAACTTTAATGAAAAAACCGCCCACATTTATTCCGATTTCGGATTACTAACTGCACATCAAGAGATAGGTAAGGAAGTAATGAGAGTTTTTAATTTTCTTGAAAGAAAATCAAAGAAGTGTAAATTCAACCATCTGCTTGCTTCACCATTCAATTTAAGAAAGAGTTTTATTCAATTGATTGAAAATGAAATCAAGAATGCAGTTGAAGGAAAGAAAGCAGAAATAATTATAAAGCTGAACAGTTTGGAAGACAGAAAGATGATTAAGAAACTTTATGAAGCTTCCGCCTCTGGAGTAAGAATCAAAATTATTGTCAGGGGTATCTGCTGTCTTATTCCCGGTATAAAGGGTTTAAGTGAAAACATTGAAGCATTCAGCATAGTTGACAGATTTTTGGAACACTCACGTGTTTATATTTTTCATAATGATGGTGATATAAAATATTTTATGGGTTCCGCAGACTGGATGCAACGAAACCTAAGCCGAAGAGTTGAAGTTTGTTTCCCGGTTTATGATAAAGATATCCAGCTATCTTTACAAAAAATGTTCGACCTTCAGTTAAACGATAATGTTAAAGCAAGGATCATCGATGAAAGACAGATTAATAATTACAGAGCAGGATTCAATGAAAAGAAAATCAGAAGCCAGTATGATATCTATTCAAATATGAGTAAATCAAATTAATTTTAATGGAAGTGAGGTAGAATCCATGAATAGAAATTTATTTTTCTTTGTATTTCTTCTTATTGGGTTGTTAATAAACTTCAATTCACTGAATGCACAACTTGGTTCTCAATTGACGAGCCAAAGCGGCTGGTTCTGGCAAAATCGTCTGCCACAGGGAAATACATTACTCGACTTCTGCTCGATTGATATTAATAATGGATTTGCTGTTGGTGCCTGTGGTACGATAATCAAAACCACTGATGGAGGTGAAAACTGGACGATTCTTCTAAACGAAACGAACTATGATCTTTGGGCTGTTTTTTTTATTGATGTAAACATTGGAATAGCAGTTGGAAACTTCGGAGCTATTCTGAAAACAACAGATGGAGGTGATAATTGGGAAATTCAAAGAGAAGGATTTTCTGAGGTTCTTTTAGGAGTTTCCATTACAGATGAAAATACTTGTACTGCAGTTGGATCTGACGGTCTGATTCTTCGAACAACAGATGGCGGAACTAATTGGATTAACCAGACAAGCGGAACATCATTCACCTTAAATGATGTTGATTTTACAGATGTTAACAACGGAAATGCAGTTGGTGATAACGGAACAATTCTCCGAACAACAAATGGAGGAATTGACTGGGATCCACAAACGAGTGGAGTCACAAATAATCTTAACGGTATATCCTTTACTGATGTAAATACCGGAACGATTGTCGGATCAAACACAACTATACTTAGAACAACTGATGGAGGAACTAACTGGTTCGATCAAATAAGTCCAATCCCTTCTGATATTCATGATGTTTCTTTTACTGATGCAAATACCGGAACGGCTATTGGTCCTGTCGGTTTAATAATAAGAACTACTGATGGAGGA
>DATDOL010000062.1:0-5204 GCA_035293265.1 Ignavibacteriaceae bacterium
TATTTTCTTTCCGAGTTCTTTAAGATGATTTATGGTTTTATCGGCATTTGGAATAATGTGGCTTCCACGGTATATCGTACCGTCTAAATCAAAAATAAAACCATCATATTTATCAGCAAGAGATTTCAGAGATTCAGTTCTTTCTTAATTATTGACAGAGCTTCCGGAATAGTGTGAGGTTTATAGCCAAGTTCTGATTCTGCTTTCAGCGTTATTAATCCTGATTTAAGAGGCCTTCTTGCCTTCTGATTTAATTCTTCTGTTTTAATCGGTGTTATCAATGATTTATCGAGATTAAAAAAATCAGAAATAATATGTGTGAATTCATACCGCGATATAAACTCCTTTCCGCCGATATTATAAATGCCTGTTTTGCGGAACTCAATAACTTTACTTATTGCCTGAACCATGTCATCCGTAAAAGTCGGGTTATTTATCTGATCAGTTACAATCCTTACTGATTCATTTTTTCTTAGTGCATTCACAAGCCAGTTAACAAAATCAGAATTGTGATTTATTGCAACACCATATAGAACATTTGTTCTCAGAATTGTATTGATTACACCGTTCATCTTAAGCACATTTTCACTTGCAAGTTTCGTTCTGCCGTAATAGCCAACAGGATTCGGAACAGCGTCTTCATTATATGGGCCGTTTTTTCCATCAAAAATGTAATCGCTGGAAATATGAATAATGTGCGCATCAATATTCCGCGCGGCTTCTACCAGGTATTCAACTGCTTTAACATTTGCCTTCCAAGCTTTTTCTCTTTCAACTTCGCTTAAATCAACGTTTGTATAAGCTGCAAGATTTAAAATGTAATCCGGACAAAAATCGTAGACAGCACTTTTTGTTTTTTCGCGGTTTGTAATGTCACAGGAAAAATATTCAACATTATTTGTGATCGATTTTTCTTCTAACGAGCATGCAAGTAACTCAATATTTACTTTTTGAGAATAAAAATTAACCACCCGCTGTCCAAGCATACCGTTCGCACCGGAGATGAAAATTCTATTTTTTATTGAGTCTGAGTTGTACATCGTTCTTTAAGTTCATATAATCTTTAATATCACCATATGCAGTTGTTATCCCTGCAGCAGTGTTTGCAAATTTTAAAGCGGATGAAATATTTTTAGTTGAAATATAGTTATAAAAATAAAGTGCCCCAAAAACATCTCCGCATCCAACTTTATTTAAAGAATTTATATTTATTGCATTGACGGAAACTGATTTTATCCCTGATAAGTCCTTATAATAAGCAGTCGCACCTTTATCGCCTCTTGTAATCACTAATTGTGATATCCCATATTCAATAAGTTCCTGGGTAATTTCGTTTTCGGTTAATTTATCTGATAATGTTCTGAATTCTAATTCATTTGCCTGAAGTATATCAATACATTCAGCCCAATTTTTAAAACCAGGTATTTTTCTAAATTCTCTGTTCAGATTATTATTCACTCCCCGTGAAAATGTGTGTACATCGAAATATATTAATCCACCAAAAGAATTTCTGATCTCTGCTAACTGCAGAAGAGAAATATCAAAACCCGAGACCATGTTTATATATACCCCGTCAAAAAAATTAAAATCAATATTTTGAAGAGATAAATTTCCCGGTATATTGGAATACATTTCCTCACGCTCACCTGAATCGGGTATTTTTAATTCAACAACACAGATCGAATCAATTTTCTGAATGTAATTGTCATTAATTCCTTTGTACAAAGAATCAAATAGATATCTGAATTTATCATCCAATGCAGAGCAAAGATAAATTTCATCTTCATTTTCCAGAAAACTTTTTAACCCTGCAACGGAATAAGCTATACCGCCGGGTTTAATGACTTGCCTGTTTTCAGAAATAATTATATCAGCTACAGAGTGCCCAATTATTAATAATTTCATTTAACAAAAACTTAATCTGATTGTAAATGAAGATTTACATGAATGGTTTCAAACTTCATTATATTTGAATTATATTTATGCCCCGATTTTAAAATGCAAATTACCGAATAACGATCAGTATGAAAATAGGTATCACCTGTTACCCTACATACGGGGGAAGCGGAGTTATGGCAACCGAACTTGGAAAGGAATTGGCCCTGCGAGGGCACCAGGTTCATTTTATAAGTTACGCTTTACCATTCCGGCTTAGTAAGTATGTAGAGAACATTGTTTTTCACGAAGTGGAAACTAGCAATTATCCTTTGTTTGAATTTCCACTTTACAGTCTTTCACTCGCAAGTAAAATGGTGGAAGTAGCAGAGTTCGAAGGTCTCGATCTGCTTCATGTTCATTATGCAATCCCGCATGCAACAAGCGCTTATCTTGCAAAGGAAATGCTCAAAGGGAAAAAAGATCTTAAAATATTAACCACCTTGCACGGAACAGATATCACTTTGGTTGGTTTAGAGCCTTCATTCCTTCCGCTGGTAAGATTCAGCATTGATAACAGCGATGGAGTAACTGCTGTTTCCAGGTTTCTTAAGGAAAAAACTATCACAACTTACACCTGTGAAAGAGGTATCGAGGTAATACCAAATTTTGTCGACACAGAATTATTCAGACCAAAAGAGAATGGTGCATTCAAGCAACACATTGCACCTGACGGAGAAAAAATTCTTATTCATACTTCAAACTTTAGACCTGTAAAACGGGTATCTGATACAATAAGAATTCTTGAAAAGGTTTTAGAGGAAATTCCTGCAAAACTTATTCTTGTTGGAGATGGTCCCGACAGATCAGAATGTGAGCGGCTTTGCAGACAATTAGGTTTGTTCGAAAAAGTGAAGTTTCTTGGTAAACAGGATGGTCTTGTAGAAATCCTAAACTCGGCAGATGTATTCCTCATTCCTTCCCAATCGGAAAGTTTTGGTTTGGCAGCGCTTGAGGCAATGGCTTGCGGACTTCCGGTTGTAAGCTCAAGTGTCGGCGGATTACCGGAACTAATAAGACATAATGAAACAGGATTCATCGCTGAAATTGGTGATATTGACAGGATGGCAAAATATGTTGTCGAGTTGCTTTCGAACGACAGGAAGTACAAATTATTTTCTGAGAACTCAAGGAATCGTGCGGTCAGTAAATTCGATAAATCAATCGTTGTTCCTCTTTATGAAGAATACTACAAAAGAATAATGGATTCTTAATAATGATAATTTATTGTGCCGGACCAATAAAAGGCGATATCACTTATCAAAAATATTATGGTGAAATAATTGATTTTGTGGAAGCTGAAGGTCACACGGCTTTAGCTGAACTCAGCGGGAGATTTACTTCTTCAATTCCCTTAACAGACAAGCAAATTTACAAGAGAGATATAAAGTGGATTGACGGAAGCAAACTTATGATTGCCGAAATATCCGGGCCCAGCCTAGGAGTTGGATTTGAAATTGCTTATGCATTTTTTCAGCGTAAAATTCCAGTGCTTGCAGTGGTCAATAAAAATGTTCAAAAAGTTTCGTCCATGTTATCCGGGTGTGAATCACCGTTGCTTACAATAATGAAGTATGTGGATGAAAATGATCTTAAAGGTGTGATAAGAACTTACATCGGTAAGATGAATACCAGGAAGTGACAGAAAAAGAATTTATATCAGCAGAAGCTGACAGGTTAAAACTCGACGGTATTAAAAATTTTCCAGATGATTTTTTAGAAAATTTTGAAACTACGGTAATTGCAACACCGGGGAAAACTTTATTCATGGGAAATTATATTTTTGGTTATTATGAAATTATCACCTCGGATGGCAGTCCGGTTTTTCAGGTTGAGAATTTTTATAAAGCAAAATTCATAGTTTATTCCAGCTTCATCCCAAACAAAAAAATCCCCATACCATCAGGAATAAATGACATAAAGAATATTGTTGAAAAGTATGAAAAATATCTTGATTCTCTCCTGATGAAAATCAGGGAGGATTTTTCAATGGCATTTCCTTTATCTCAGAATAAGCTGACAGTTTCAAATGAAATATTCAGAAAGTTAAACCTGGTAAGAATTTAATGTCAAGAAGACCACTGGTTTCAGATAAAATTTACGGCTATCTCTCTGCAACTTTCGGAGATGAGGCGGCAAAAAGCTACTGGGAATTTGCAAAAAAAATTCCTTCAAAATATTTACGTGTAAACCATCTTAAAATATCCCGTGATGAATTGGCTGATCGTTTATATGAAGAGTATGAGATCACAACTGAGAAACTTACCTTTCCATCCAATGCATTAAAAGTAACCGGCGGTTATGACTATGCTGGCAGTACGTTCGAGATTGCATTCGGATTGTATTACATACAGGGATATTCATCAATGCTTCCGCCAATTGTGCTGAATCCTACCTACAAAGATAAAGTGCTTGATTTATGCTCTGCTCCCGGTTCCAAAACTACACAGCTTGCAGAGATGATGAATAACAAGGGAACGTTGGTTGTTAATGAAGTTCAACTTGAAAGGGTTAAGGCTCTCGTTTACAATCTTGACAAGATGAACTTTTTAAATTTCGGAGTTCATAATTCTAAGGGTGAAATCTTAAGTAAATATTATGATGCAAAGTTTGATAAAATACTTGTTGATGCACCTTGCAGTGGATTGGGAATAATTCAGAAAAAATCCGAAGTTAATAAGTGGTGGACTGTTGAACGTGTTGCACGATTGTGCGAGATCCAGACACGGCTGTTAGTTGCAGCTATTAAAATGTTAAAAGTCGGTGGTGAAGTTCTTTACTCAACCTGTACTTTAACACCTGAAGAAAATGAACTTGTTGTGGATAAAATTCTCGGTAAATATCCTGTTGAAGTTGAAAAAATAGATATCCCTATTGAGCATCATAACGGATTGACTGAATACCATGGCGTAAAATTGAATCCGGAACTTTCTAAAGCAATCAGAATTTTTCCGTGGGAAGTTGACTCTGACGGATTTTTCATGATCAAATTGAAAAAAACAGGAGTTACCGTTCCTCCGGAACAAGTCAAGTTCAAGAAAAGTTATGTGATAAATGTAATCAATGCTGAAGATAAAGAAATGAAAAGTGCAATCACTGATTTGTCTGATGGACTGGGAATAGATCAAAAAGTTTTTTCAGAATTTAAGTACCTGATCAAAAGAAATGATATATACTTCGTCAACAAAGACTGGGATGATGAAAACTTAGGATTGTATCACAGGCTCGGTACAAAATTCGGCTCGTTCGACAGGAATAACAAAATTGTG
>DATDOL010000063.1:0-25501 GCA_035293265.1 Ignavibacteriaceae bacterium
TAACAGGCGGCAGGCTCATTCAGAATTTTTATGACGGCGATGTGAATTTTTTCGGAAGAGATTTACCCGGTCCGCTTTCCGATAACTCGTTGGATTACTACTACTTTTATATTGATAACGTTTTAGCTCTCGACGATAAAAAAGTTTTTAAAATTTTTATGTCGCCTGAAAAACCCGTTGATCCCGGGTTCGAAGGATATATCTTTATAACTGACAGCACTTACGATTTAATTAAAGTTGATCTCCTGATTAACCGTGCAGCCAATACCGGCGGATTATTCGATACAATTAATGTGTTTCAGCAATTCAGCAGTTACGATAGTATTTATATGCCTGCTGATTACAGGTTATTCCTTAAAGCAAATATTTTTGGACTTACCAGAATTGGTTTTGAGCTGAACACCATTTTATATGATTACAACATTAATTCCGGGCTGAACAGTGACGACTTTACGAAAGCGATCGTAACAGTTGTGCCGGATGCTGATAAAAAGGATTCACTTTACTGGATTTCTTCCCAAACAATTCCAAACACATTGGAAGAGGAAATTGCTTATACCCGGATTGACAGCGTTAGTAAGATACCTTTAACATTTTGGGACAGGTTTTCATTCCTTAGTTTTCGCACTTACATTTCTGATAATTTTTCTATGAACGCCCCATTAACATTGTACCATTTCAACAGGGTAGAAGGTCACTCACTCGATCTTGGTTTTTACTTTGAAAATTATTTTGATCAGAGATTAAACAGCAACTTTGATTTCAGCTATGGCTTTTCCGATAAAAGATTTAAAACAGATTTCAGCTTTGAATACCTGTTCGGTGATTACAGAACTTACAGCTTAACTTTGAATGCATACAACAAGCTAAAGATTTTATTCGGCGAATCTGATTCATATGCAAGTCTTACAGCAACGTTGCTTGCATTACTGAACAAAGAAGAATTCAGGGATTACTACTACTCAAATGGATTTGATATTAAGCTGCATGGGGAAGTCTTTCCGGTGCTTGAATTGAACGCGGGATTTTCAAACAAGACAGATAAGAGTGCACAAAACAACAGCGACTTTTCATTCTTCAGAAAAGACAGAAATTATCCTGTAAACCCGCAGATTTACGAAACGAAAATTAACTCTCTTACAGCCGGTTTCAGTCTTGATTTCAGGGATTATATTGAGGACGGATATTTCAGAAGAAGAACTTCATTCGGAAGATCATATATTTTGATTTCCAGTGATGTAACTTACTCGGATTCTGATATGCTGAAAAGCAATCTTGAATTTACAACGTACAGAATCTTTATCAATAGTTTTATTCAAACATTCCGTTCTGCAAATTTAAGAATCGGGTTTTATGGAATGTATAATGAAGGCACACTCGCCTACCAGGATATGTACGCGTTGCCCGGAAATATTAATGCTCTGTCTAAAAGTTTTACGTTCCGCACTTTAAGAATTAATGAAGTGTTTGGTGAAAGAGTTGCTGCACTAAACCTTGAACACAATTTCAGGGACGAGGTTTTTCGCCTGCTTAATATTCCTGGTCTGAGAAACTGGGAAATTATGCTTAACGTTTTCTTCAATACTGCCGTCAGCAAAATAGGGGAGAAATCCGGCGATTTACTTCCTGAAGATTTGAAAACATTTCCCAAACCATTTTATGAAATCGGATTTGGTATTGGGCAGGGAATAATTCCCCTGCAGTTAGAGTTTGCCTGGAAGCTGAATTATCGGGGTGAGAATAATTTTGTTATCAGTTTGAATGCATTTTCGTTTTAAAAACAAATTTACAACCGGAAGAGCTATCAAAAGGGTAATATTTTTTTAGTTCAGCTTGTTACTCAAATTTCGTTTTTATTATTTTGTATTCACACTGTGCGTTGTCATATTTGCACCCGATGATAATAATGTGGAATTACTAGAAACAATCATTTAAATTAATTTTTCGATTGTCTAAAAAATACTAATTATGTATACTTCAGTATATTTGTAAAAATGAAAACTAAAACGAACTTATTGATCGCCGCATTTTTATTTTTTTTTGTAAGCCCTGTTTGTTTGCAGCAGGTTGAAAATAATCAGTCCAACCGCTCTCAATTTTTTAATGTGGGAATGTTTTCAGTAGTTGGCAATAATTCCTGGTCACCAAATCCAGGAACACAGGAATTTAGAAACGAACTCCGGGCGATTTGGCAGGGAACTAATAACGAACACGTTGCAATAAATTCTTTGCATACCTATGGTCATTACATAGCTGACAGCATTTTCTGGTCTGCATATTTAAATGATATAAGTTTAACTTCTGACAGTTTAAAAACCATTGCTGACTGCCGTTTCGAATATGTTGATACAAATGATGATAGCTTAATTAGTCAGGTTGAGTTAGATGCTTTTACAAATTTATTTGAAACATTCATTACTTCTCCGAATACAGATCACATACTTGGCTGGTATATTGCTGATGAACCTTCAGCAAACGAATTTGAACCAATTGAAGTTGCAAAAATTTATAATGCAATTAAGCAAAGAGATAACAGACCAGTTTATATTGCCGAAGCTCCCGGTGAACCTGATTACGCCCGTTTTCTCTGCGATATTTTAATAATAGATAACTATTATTATTCGATAAATGGCTTCACAGATTTGGCTACTCTGGCAATGTGGAGATATCTTATACCAACAGCACGCGAACAATTAAAAAATGCAGGGCGTGAAGAGACTGAAGTTCATGCTTTGCTTGTATTGGGGGAAGAAATTTTTCCTGATTCATTAAATGAAGAGTATATGGTATCTCATGGCCTAACGCATTCAGCAATAAGAACAGTTTTAGAATTGGGTGTTGATGGTGTTTGGTTTTACGCCTGGCGGGTGGGTGCGATTAATGAAGACGATGCGGTAGAACGTTGGTTAAGTCAGCAATATTATGCTGAAGCTGTTGAAACTGAAATTCACGACAGGGATTTTCTTGTTACTGCATTCAATAATCAAAGTGGTAGTAAAATTAATGTTAGCGATATTGGAAATGGTGAGTCTCCTGATGAAGGTGCCAGTTATATTTTTAGTAACCGGGTTGATGCACTGATAAACGATGATTTTCAGGGGAGTAATGATTTGGAAGGAAATACAATATTATACGATTTAAGCTATAGAATGAAAGTAGGATATAGAAGCAATGGCGATGGAGACGACGAACTTGTTACAGCGTTTAATTCAGGGAACATATATTACAATGAAAGTGGAAACCAACCGGATGATCAGTTAATTAATATTGTTCTTGGAAATATTTCAGCGATGAGTTCGGGCGATTTTGACGGCGATGGAGACTTTGAAATAGTAACTGCCATACAAAATGGAAATAATTGTAAAATTTTTGTCAGTGATGATGCGGAAGTTGGAAGTATAAGTGAATATCAGATTTATTCATCAGATTATTTTAGAGTAACCGCTTTAACATCGGGCGATTTTGATGGTGATGGCAGAGATGAATTGGTAACAGCAATTGCTGATTTTCAGCTTACTGAATCATATATCTATGTGGATGATATTTCTACAACAGGAATTGCCGTTGGCGGATCGCCATGGTTTGGTTCTAGTAATGAACTTCAGGTTACCGCTTTATCTTCCGGTGATTTTACTGAAGATAATATTTTCAGAGACAGATTAATATTTGCTTTATCAAATTCAAACCTTATGGCTACAAAGCTCTATTGCACGGGTCTAAATAGTTTTTCGTTCGATTCATCGCATATATTCTTTGGTCCGGATGATTACTGGCATGTGACCGCAATGACTTTTGGTGATTTTATAGATGATAATAAAATAATGAAAGAGTTGATAATTGCATTTTCAAATGCGTCATTTAATCATACCACGATCTATAGAACCGAAGATCCTGTAATGAGCGGGATAGGCTCCATAATTTACGATCCAGGTTTTCCATCTGATTACTATGTATCTGCAATGACATCAGCTAGTTTCAGAGAGTCGCTTCATCCTGTAACAACAGTTGAGGGAAATCAAGGATCGAGTAGTTATAATACGACGACACATAGTCTTATTCTTTATCAGAATTTTCCCAATCCATTCAATCCCTCAACTAATATTAAGTTCGAAATTCCCAAATCGTCACTTGTAAACGTCAGAGTTTATGATGTTTTGGGAAGAGAAGTAATCACACTCGTCAATGAAGAAAAATCTACAGGATCTTATGAGGTCGTATTCGATGGTAATGATCTGAAAAGTGGAATTTACATATATAAATTACAAGCTGGTAACTATTTTGAATCGAAGAAAATGATATTATTAAAATAAAAAAGCGCTCCGAAAAGAGCGCCTGAAAAGAATGCAACTCGTGCCAGATTAGATTTTAATCTTTTGGCTTCGCTTCATTTACAACTATGTTCCTGCCGTTAAGCTCAGAACCGTTCAATGCCTCGATGGCTGCACTTGCTTCGGAATCAGATTCCATTTCCACGAAACCGAATCCCTTAGATCTGCCGGTCCGGCGATCTGTTACAACTTTAGCAGAAACAACGTTACCAAAAGGGGTAAAAGCAGCTTTTAAAGAATCGTCGTTAACTGCCCATGGGAGACTTCCCACGAAAAGCTTTTTGCTCACTAAGAACCTCTATAAATAATTGAAAAACACTGCGGCAAATCCGCACACCAAAATATAAGAATTGCAACATATAACAAAGAAAAAATTTTAAGAAAGCTTTAAAAAAGATGGATTTGTCAGGCAATTTTTGTTAGAATCAGCCGAAAATCAGCTTTATTGCCTGGGCCAGAGTTTCAACCGGTGTGATTTTAATGCCGTTGCCGGAAGATTTTGATTTGAAATTATCTTCAGGAAGAATAATATTTTTAAAACCAAGCTTCTCAGCTTCCTGAACTCTTTTTTCAAGATTACCAACATTTCTGATTTCGCCGCCCAATCCTACTTCACCAATTACAACCGTTGTGCTTTCGATTGCTTTATCTTTTAAACTTGATGCAATGCTGCAGCAAACTGCAAGATCAACGGAAGGTTCAAAAATTTTCACCCCGCCTGCCATATTAATAAACACATTATTTGCAGAAACTCTTAAGCCGGCTCTCTTTTCGAGAACTGCCAGCAGGATAGAAAGTCGTCTTTGATCAAAACCTGTTGTTACTCGTTGAGGGTAACCGAAGTTTGATGGTGTTACCAATGCCTGTACTTCAAGCAAAATTGGTCTTGTACCTTCGATGCTTGATGTAATAACGGAACCAGGGTTTTGAAGATTTCTTCCGGTTAAAAAATATTCGCTGGGATTTTTAACTTCAATTAACCCTTTTTCCTGCATTTCAAAAATCCCGATCTCATTCGTACTTCCAAACCTGTTTTTAATTGCTCTCAGTATCCGGTAGGAATGATGAGCTTCACCTTCAAACTGAATAACTGTATCAACCATGTGTTCGAGTAATTTTGGTCCTGCAATAGTTCCTTCTTTTGTTACGTGTCCGATTACAATCACAGAATAATGATTTCGCTTTGCTTCTTCCATTAATAATGCAGTGCTTTCCCTGATCTGTGTAATAGTTCCGGGAGAATTTTCAAATTCGGAGCGGTGAGTTGTTTGAATTGAATCAATCACTACAACAGACGGGTTAAGTTCATTAATTGAAGCAATGATGATTGAAAGATTTGTTTCCGCAAGAATATAAAAGTCCTTTGAATGAAGATCTAATCGGTTTGCGCGAAGTTTTATTTGTTTGACTGATTCTTCACCTGTAACATAAAGCACTTTATTATCGATCTTTGCTGCTGCCTGCATTGCGAGAGTAGATTTACCAATCCCCGGATCCCCGCCCAGAAGCACTACTGATCCAGGCATTAGTCCGCCTCCCAATACTCTGTCGAATTCACTGATACCGGTATTTATTCTGTCTTCCTCTGCTGAAGCGACCTCATCTATTTTAGTGATATTAATTTTTCCGGAGTATGAAGAAGATTTTCGTTTGGATTTTTCAACCAGCTCTTCAGTGAAAGAATTCCAGCTGTCACATTCGGGACATTTGCCAAGCCATCGGAGCGATTCATAACCGCAATTAGAACAAATATATTTTATTCTAATCTTACTCATTAAATCTTTTCTAAAACAACGGCTGTTCCGTAAGCAAGAACCTCTGTAACACCGGACATAACTTCGTTGGCATCATATCTGAAACCGATCACACCGTTAGCACCAATTTGGACAGCATGAGTAATCATTAATTCGTAAGAATCGTTTCTTGTCTTTTCACATAACTCGGTGAAAAGAGTAATGTTACCACCGAATAGAGTCTGTAACCCTGCGCCTATTGTTCCGAATATGGAGCGAGATCTTACAACAATTCCTCTTACAACACCAAGGTTTTGTTTTATTCTGTATCCGTCAATTGTAAAAGCAGTTGTGATTAAATTATGATCCATTTTTCTCCTTTAAAGCTTAATTAATAAAACTTCCAACGATTTTCTCTACCCTGCTGATGGCCGCCGGAATACCCGCAACATCTTTTCCTCCTGCAGTTGCCAGATGGGCTTTACCCCCTCCTCCTCCTTCGACCAGTTTTGCAAGTTCGCCAACTATTTTACCAGCACTTAGATTCTTATTCTTTATGAGATCATCAGACACGATTGCAACAATGCCTACTTTGTTATCAATCTGTGTAATAAGAACACACACACCGCTTTTTATTTTTTCCCTCATCTCATCACCGAAATACTTCAATTCATCCATACTTTCTGCAAGCACTTTACCTTTATATATTTTTATTCCTTTAACTTCAGATGAGACAGCCAGAACATGTTCCAGCTGAGCGAGTTTATCCTGCAGTTTTAGTTCCGCTAATTCTTTCTCCATTTTTTTCTTTGAATCGATAAGCTCCTCAATTTTTTCCTCATCTTTTCTACGGAGATTTAATTGTTCATCAATGTATCTTTCTACGCCGGTTCCTGTTACAGCTTCAATTCTTCTTACACCGCTGGCGATTGAAGACTCAGTCACAATTTTAAATAAACCTATCTGAGATGAATTTTTAACATGCGTTCCACCGCAAAACTCTTTTGTAAACTCTCCATATTGAACTACATTCACAAGATTTCCATACTTATCTCCAAAAAACATTAATGCCCCCATTTTCTTTGCTTCATCAAAAGGAATATTTCTGTGATGCTGAAGCTGATAATTCATTCGCAGTTCTTCATTCACAAGTGCCTCGATGTCTTTTAATTCCTCTGCAGTTAATTTTGCGAAATGAGTAAAATCAAAACGAAGTCGATCGGGACCAACGTAAGAACCTGCCTGCTGAACGTGTGTTCCGAGTATTTTTCTCAATGCTGAATGAAGAAAATGTGTTGCCGTATGATTTCGCATAATATCCCAGCGACGTTTTTCATCTACTTCGGCAATTACTTTTTTCCCGATTCCGATTCCACTGCTTGTTTCATTTTTAACTACGTGAATGGTTTTGTTCTCAAACTTTGTAACATCAAGAACATCAAAAGTAATTTGTTCCACTATTAGTCTCCCATTGTCATCTATCTGACCGCCTGACTCAACATAAAATGGAGTTTTGTTCAGAATAACCAAATCGGTTTTGTCATCCTTCTTGAAACCGATAACTTCTGCTTCAGTAACTAATTCATCATGCCCGGAAAATTGTGTATCATCAGTTGACTTAAATGTAAATGAATTCAGGTTGTCTATGGAAATATGTATTGAAGCAAACTTTTCTTTCGATGAGTCTCTTCCTCTTTCTTTCTGATGCTTCATTAATTTAGTAAACCCATCTTCATCAATAGTAAAACCTTTCTCAACTGCCATTACGTTTGTAAGATCAGCCGGGAAGCCGAAGGTATCATAAAGCTTAAATACTTCTTCACCAGGAATGATTTTTTCTTTTTTCTTCTGAAGCTTCATAACTGCGGCATCAAACATCTCGATGCCCCTGTCAAGAGTTGCATTGAAACTATCTTCTTCTGACCTAATAATTTTTTTTATATAGTCTTTCTTCTCTGCAATTTCCGGAAAAACATCTCCCATTGTTTTTACAAGAACGTCAACAAGTTTGTAAAGAAATGGTTTGTGGAGGTTGAGTTTCCTTCCGTAGCGTGAAGCTCTGCGTAAAATTCTTCTAAGCACATAACCTCTGCCCTCATTGCTTGGAACTGCACCATCAGCTATTGCAAATGTTAATGTGCGGATATGGTCGGCAATGACTCTTATCGAAATTTTATTTTCCTCTTTTTCATATTTTACTTCCGATAGTTTTTCCACTGCGTGAATTAGCGGAGTGAAGATATCGGTATCGTAGTTCGAACTTTTCCCTTGAAGTATTGCACAAACTCGTTCGAAACCCATCCCGGTATCAACATGTTTTGCCGGCAGTTCTTTGAACTTTCCGTTTTCATCTTTATTAAATTGGATAAAGACAAGGTTCCAGATTTCAATACAATCCGGTGAACCGGCATTTACATGTTCAGGATTATTGTAATCATCACTTAAATTAATATGGATTTCTGAACAAGGTCCGCAAGGCCCAGTTTCTCCCATTTCCCAGAAGTTATCTTTTTCACCATACTTTAAAATATGTTTTGTGTTTATATCTGTTTTAGATTTCCAGAGTTCAAATGCTTCATCATCATCTTTATAAACTGTTGCCCATAATCTTTCTTTCGGGAGTTTCCAGATTTCTGTCAGAAGTTCCCAGGCCCATTCAATTGCTTCTGCTTTGTAGTAATCGCCGAATGACCAGTTTCCGAGCATTTCAAAAAAAGTGTGATGGTAAGTATCGTGTCCAACTTCTTCCAGGTCATTATGCTTGCCGCTTACCCGAATACATTTTTGTGTATCAACAGCACGTGTGAAATCTCTTTTTCCTTTGCTAAGAAACACATCTTTAAACTGGTTCATTCCGGCATTTGTAAAAAGTAAAGTCGGGTCATCGAATGAAACGACTGGTGCACTTTGAACTATTTTATGATCCTTATCTTTAAAAAAATTCAGGAACTGATTTCTGATATCATTAGATGTCATTTTTACCTTAGGTGAATTTCTAAAGTGTAAAAATAACAAAATGGTTGTTAAGCACGAATCGCAATCAAAGCTTTAATCCGGCACTAAAATTGAACTTTTTTCGAACTTAATCTCATTTTGAACATTGGTATAAGTAGTTAAGAATAATTGGTTGGAAAGAGTCATCCCACAAACAGACAGCGAGTTAATGCTAAAAGTATCCGGTTCAGATGCCGAGGCTTTTGAGCAGCTTTATGATCGTTATTCATCTGTATTATTTTCTCTTATTATAAAGATAGTCGGCGATAAAAATGCGGCTGAGAAAATACTTGAAGATGTATTTTTAATTCTATGGAAAAGAATTGATAGTTTTGATTTCAGGACAGCTACTGTTTATACCTGGCTAGTCACTCTTGCCAGGAACAAAGCAGTCGATGAGCTAAAAAGAAAACTTGGAAATTATGAATTACCGGCTTATGACGACAACTATGAAAAAAACAACATACTTCCCAGGCTTTCTTTGGAAATCAGAACTCTGGAACTGAATTACATTCTTAGAATAAGAGAAAAAATTTTGGAAGCAGTCAGCTCCCTGACTGATGCACAAAAATATGTCTTAATGTTTATGTATTTCGGAGGAATAAATGAAGCCGAGATAGCCGGGGAACTTAATATTCCTGCTCCTACAGTACGAGTTAAATTACAGGCAGCAATGACAAACTTTCTGGAAAAAGTAGAACAGGTGATACCGCGTGATAGAAGATCATAAAATATCCGAATTGATCAAGCTCGAAGCGATAGGGAATATCGGTCCGGAAGATTCTGCTGATCTTTTGAAATTAATGAATTACCGTAAAGATTTTCCCTGGAAAGAACTTGGCGAGTTACAGAATTTAATCGCACTTCTTGCAATTGCTGTTGAGGAAGAACTCCCGTCAGTCAGTGTAAAAGAAAAACTATTTATGCAGCTGGGAGTGCAGCCAACACCCGAAAAGGAACCAGTTAAATCAGAAATTATTAAACCTGAAAATGAATCATTGAATATTTCTGATCCCACTGAAAAAAAATATCATGGTGACTCGCTAATAATAAAAGAACCTGATTTATCCGAACTAAGTATATTCAATCACGCAAAGGATTTTGAGGAAGTCAAATCAAGAGCGTCTGTAATCCGTGATAAGCAGAATGAAAATACTGATTTAGAAAAGCCATCCAAAATCCGTGAGTTCATGGCATCGGATTATTATAAGGATTCGTCCGGTAAAGTTAAGGGTACTATCAACAGAAATGTGATGATGATATTAAGCATCTTTCTGATTGCAGCGATTGGAATTGGTTTTGTTTACCTGGTAAGTTCCAGCGATGATCAGGAAATTGAAAATCAATCAATAGAAGATCATAACGAATTGCTAATTTCAAACAGCGAAGAAGATTTTGAAAAATCTTCTTCAACAACACTCGCAGAAAATGTCAGTGTTGTTGATCAGCAAAGCGATATAATTATCGAGCCGGAATTGATAGAGGAAGAAATATCCGAACACCCGCTTGTTGAAGAAGAACTGGGAAAGATGGATACATCTGGAATGTGGAAGCGGTCCGGAATAGAACCACAAACGATGATAGTGACTCCGCTTAGTGATCCGAATGAAAATGAAAAAGACAAAATTGTCACTGAGGAAAAACTTACTTCTCTAACTGAAATGTCTCCGCCGTCAAGGGAGAAGGTTGAATTAGAAAATGAACCAACCTACTTTGTCGCCGTTGAAGAAATGCCAGAACCGATTGGAGGTCTTAAAGCAATCCAGGAAAAAATTACTTATCCGGAAATAGCCAGGAGAGCCGGAGTCGAAGGGAAGGTTTTTGTTCTTGCATTTATAGATGAAACAGGCACAGTTACCACGGCAGTTGTTACAAAAGGAATTGGAATGGGCTGCGATGAAGCTGCTATTGATGCAGTTCTGAATACTAAATTCAAACCCGGTATGCAAAGAGGTAAGCCTGTTAAAGTTCAGGTGACGGTACCGATTACTTTCAAGCATAAGTAGAAGAATATTTAACCTCGTTACTAATATTTTTCCGGTCAAAGTAATATCGTCATCAAATTAACCTTACTAAATCACGTCCGTCCAATTAATCAATTGCAGATAAAATATCATTCCGAGTATCGGCACAATGTTTGATTTTTACCCATCATAACTTTAGTTTTAGTTGTTCAAATAATGTTAATTAAAAGAAGGCTTTAAGGTTGGCAGAAAATATTAAATTAACCGATGGCGAAGTGATGCTGAAAGTTGCAGGATACGATTCGCAGGCTCTTGAAGAATTGTATGAAAGATATTCTCCATTACTTTTTACGCTTATAAACAGGATTGTCGAGAATAAGGAATTGGCTGAGGAAGTGCTTTCCGATGTATTCGTTATAATCTGGCAGAAGATTGAGAAGTTTGATTTTAAAACTAATAATGTATACACATGGCTGGTGCTGCTTGCAAGAAATAAAGCTCTAGATGTACTTAAGAGAAACAATAATCCCGGTATGCTGCCTGAGTATAATGATGAATATGAAAATGAATTCATCATACCTAAATTATCAGATTCGATTATACCGTTGAACCTGGAAAAAATTCTGTCAAAGAACAGCGGGATAACAAATGCATTGAACAAACTCACTGATGCACAAAAGTATGTGATAGAACTGGCTTTTTATCATGGACTAAAGGAAGATGATATAGCCAAAAAATTAAATATTCCCGCTCCTACTGTTAAATCTAAAATCCAGATAACGCTTGGAAACCTTTACAAAAAATTTGCTCCTGAAATAGAATGACTATGGATAGAAATATATCAGTTGAATTGATTAAGTCTTACGTTCTTGGATGTCTGAATCCGGAAGTAGAAAAAGGATTAAAATCCTTTATGGAAGATACTGAGAACTTTCCATGGCAGGAATTAGGTCAGTATCAGAATCTTGTTGCAATGTTGCCGTTGAATTTAAGTTTTGAAACCCCGGGCCTTGAAGTTAAAGATAGAGTTGCGAGGAAACTTTATGAATTGAGGGGGGAACCGGAAATCACGCAGCAGGCCGGAGAAGAAATAATTATAAGTGAGCAAATTCTTGCTGATGGTGAACCGCAAGTGTTGATTGATGAATCACCTCAAGAATTTCTTGAAGAAATTTCTCCACCGGAATTATCAGAAGAGATCCCTGAAAAAACAGAAATTTTGATTGAAGAAAACCTTGTGGTGAAAGAACCTGAAATTCCTCCTAAATCCAAGGAAGAAACAATTGAAAAAATTGTGTCTCCAACAGTAGAAGAACACAGAAGAGGCAGTAAAATGAGAGACATTCTGGAAAGGGAGGAATTTGAAAAGAGAACTAGAGAATATATTAATACTTATTATCAGATAATGTTTGAAGATATTCGTAGTGAGTTAAAAAAAGTATTTTTCGTTGCGATAGCAGGTCTTGCATTAGCAATAGTAGCTATTATTATTTCATTCATAGTTTAGATATCCTTCTCAACAAATTCCATCTTCACAAAAAACAATATTCATTTTTTGATCCAACGCTTTCCTGTTAACACTTCAGTCCCCCCTTCTGATTAAAATTGCAATAACCACCAGGATAATGAATATCGGCCAAATTACGCCAAGCACTGGAATAACCACTTGAAATAATTTGAGTATATCGAATGGCTTTTGAAGGTAAATAATAACTAGCCCGATAATAGTTGTGACAACAGAGATTATCAGAAATAATTTTCGTGATGTATCAGATACATAAACCATAAACAGGCTTATCCCCAGAATAATTAATAGCAATGGTGTTATAAACTTTTCATTTGCATTCAGCTCGAAGCTGCTGAAAACAAGCACGGCTATTCCGGTTAAAAAAATCCCGCTTCCGACAAAAACCATTAACTTCTTATCTGTTTTAAATGCAGGATAGACCAGACTTAAACCCAGAATTATAATTGCGTAACCAAGAATATCTTCCGTTCGGATGTCAATTAAACCAAATAAACTTAGTAAAACCGAGACGATTAAAAATCCTAGGACAAAGGCAGCAATTGTTCTGTTTATCACAAAATTCTTTGCCCCATACTTGATGCAATTAAATCGGTTGTAAAAACTGCGCTTTTATTTTTTTCATCCAGTATAGGATTGATCTCTGCTATTTCAAGTGATGACATACAACCACATTCTGCGATTGTTTCCATTAACAGATGTGCTTCACGGTAGCTTAATCCACCCGGCACTGGTGTGCCCACTCCTGGTGCGACTGAAGGATCAACACTGTCAACATCAAAACTTACATGGATATGATCTATTTTTTTTCTGAATTGTTTCAGAACTTTAACAACAATACGGTAAATACCTGCTTTATCTATTTCCGGCATAGGATAAACAGGTAAATTTATTTTCTTAATGATTTCTTTTTCCTTTTCATCAACACTTCTTAGAGCTATCAGACTGCAATTTTCAGGATATAATTTAGGAGCAAAATTAAAAACATTTACAAGCTCAGTATTTCCAATACCCATTGAAACAGCAAGAGGCATTCCGTGAATATTTCCCGAAGGTGAAGTTTCATCCGTATTCATATCTGCGTGGGCATCGATCCAAATTACACCGAGTGTTTTTCCTTTTTTCCTGCAGAAGGAAGAAATTCCTGCAAGCGTACCGATTCCCATTGAATGATCTCCGCCGATACATAACGGGAAGTCACCTTTCTCCAGAACCGATTCAACTTTTGCTGCAAGGAGGTTCGAAGTTTTTAATATTTCATCTAAATATTTAAGTCTGGGATTATTAATTTTTTGTTTTTCCATAATCTGAATTGGAATATCGCCAAGATCAGTAACTTTATAGCCAAGCATTTCAAGTTTAGCCTGCAGCTCAGCAATCCTCAATGCAGACGGACCCATATCAACACCCCGGCGGTCCGCACCAAGATCCATTGGAAATCCAATAATTGAAATATTTTCTTTCGCAGTTTTCTTCATTGGCAAAATATATACTAATGATCGCTTATTGCTTAAATCAAGTTAATGAGAATCAAAGTAAGATTCCATAAGACATATTAAAGACAAACATAATAATTCATTAATCAGTATATTTTATCATGATTATTTTTGGTTCAATAAATTCTTTCTCCAAATAGTGATTAAACAAATGTTGCCCCGTGAAGAACCGCTGATTTCAGTTGGCATTTTAACAGAAAATAAAATTGTATTCGAATTGTATGGTGTATTCTATGCAGCCGGGTTTAAAGAAACTTTCAGCGGCGTATTCACTGCGGAATTGATTAATGGTTCAATCATCTGCAAAAGCGCTAAGACCAGGATTGAAGCATCAAATGAAATTTTATTTGAACCTGCCGACCCCGAATCAGAATCTTTTGTTATCAGAGATGTTGTAATTGGTCTTAAGTTTCACTGGGAGAGAAAAGAGAAATTACGGTTTAATTATTCTCTGAAGATTATTAAATACGGGACAAAGATTATTGCGATAAATACAATCCCGCTTGAGCAATATCTTGCCAGTGTTATTTCTTCTGAAATGAGTGCTAAGTGTTCTCTTGAAATGCTGAAAGCACAGGCTGTTGTTGCAAGGAGCTGGCTGTTATCGCAAATGGAAAAATCAAAAGAGATAAAAAAATCTGACGTCAAATACGATTCCGAAATTGATTTAAAAGGAGAAATCATTAAATGGTATGACCGTGAAGATCATAATTTATTTGATGTTTGCGCCGATGATCATTGCCAGAGATTTCAGGGAGTGACTAAAATTACTTCAGAGTCCGCTAGAAAAGCAGTTAAGCAAACATCAGGTATTGTGCTTACCAACGATGGAAAAATTTGCGATACCCGATATGCAAAATGCTGCGGTGGTATTACGGAAGATTTTGAAAACGTCTGGGAACCTGTCAAGTATAACTATTTGGCTTCAGTGATAGATTATAAATTCGAACCGGAAAACTTTAAACTAGATTTTTCTTCTGAAGAGAATGCACGTAAGTGGATACTTGGAAAACCGCCATCATTTTGCAATACAACCGATAAAAAAATTCTTCAGCAAATCCTTATTGATTACGACAGGGAAACAAAAGACTTTTTCAGATGGCGAATTAATTACAAACAGAAAGAATTAGCCGATCTTATCAAAGAAAAAAGCGGAATTGATTTTGGTGATATTATTGATCTCGTTCCGGTTGAAAGAGGATCTTCCGCAAGATTGATAAAGCTGAAAATTATTGGGACAAAACAATCTCTAACAATCGGAAAGGAACTGGAAATAAGAAGATTATTGTCCAGCACACATCTTTACAGTTCAGCTATTATAATCCAAAAAATTGGTAAGGAAGCTCCGGATGAGTTTATTATTTATGGTGCCGGATGGGGACACGGAGTTGGTCTTTGCCAGATTGGTGCAGCAGTGATGGCTGAGAAAGGCTATATGTTTGATGAAATAGTTTTGCATTATTTTTCAAATGCCAGGTTAACAAGGACATACTGATAGGTATAGGATGAAAATTCTTTACTCCTGCTTTTCAAAGAGCTGGGGGGGGATGGAAATGGTAGCGCTCACGACTATCAAAAAACTTCTCAACAGGAATATCAAAGTTGAATTCGCCTGTATTGCCGATTCCAGGCTCCATATCGAAGCAAATAATCTCGGAATAATGATTCATCCTTTAAATGCCGGTGGATATTTTCATCCATTCACTACAATCAGAATTGCGTTATTGATCAATCGGGGAAATTATGATCTCATTCATACGCATGCTTCCAAAGATTTATGGCTGATTGTGCCGGCACTTTATTTATCTATCTCTAAAATTCCGCTCTTCTTAACAAAGCATGTCGGTTCATTCATAATAAAGAAAGATTTTCTTCACTGGAAATTGTATAAAAGGATAACAAAAATTTTCGCGATAAGTTCAGTGATAAAAAATAATTTATTGAATACCTGTCCGGTTTCAGAGGATAAAATATTAATACTTCCCAATGGCGTTGATATGTTTCAATTCGATCCGGAAAAAACAGACTGCAATAAAATTCGGTGTGAATACAAATTAGCCGATGATGAAATTGTTATTGGTATGCTGGCGCGATTCACAATTGGTAAAGGACACGAAGAATTTCTTTGGGCAGCAAAAGAATTAAACAAACGGTTTACTAATCTAAAACTCCTGATTGTCGGCGAAGCTTCTCGTGGAGAGAGCAATTACGAAGATGAAATAAAGAGACTTGCCAGAGAATATAAACTCGATAATGCAATCTTTACCGGATTCAGAGGCGATATTCCCGATGTACTTTCAGCAATGGATATTTTTGTGTTTCCATCACACTCTGAAGCTTTCGGTATCGCTTTGGTTGAAGCAATGGCAATGGCGAAACCATCAGTCTGCTCCAATGCCAATGGTATTCTCGATATAGCTGTTGATAATGAAACTGCTTTGCTTTTTGAAAATAAAAACGCAGAAGAGCTTTTTAAAAAAATATCTGTTCTGATTGAATCAGCTGAAAAAAGAGAGCAATTTGGGAAAGCTGCAAGACTACGAGCAATTAAATTATTTGATATAGAGATGTTAACTGATAATACTGTTGAAATTTACCGTCAAAATTTAAATAACTTACAGCGGTTTTAAATATTCATTTAAAATGAAAAAGATTTAAATTGGAACGTAAAAAAATAACGGTCTTCATACCTTATTTCAAAAGTGAAAATGCTTTAAAAAATATTGACACTTTTAGCAAATCGAAATTGATTGAAAAGATTTATTTAATCTCTGATAAAACGATCAAACCAACAGAGAAATATGACGTGCTGAACTCAAACTATCCTTTCAGCTCTGAAGTTATGAAAATGATAAGTCACAATGCTGATACGGATTTCATCTTATTAATTATTTCAGAATCAGTTGTTCACATCGATGATAAATCCTTGAACAGATTAATATTGATTGCAGAGCAAAATAATTCAGGATGGCTTTACACAGATTTTTATTTAAATATCAAAAAGGTAAAAACTCATCATCCGCTTATAGATTATCAGCCAGGAAGCATCAGGGATGACTTTAATTTTGGACACATAATCCTGATTAAAACTTCTGTTTTCAAATCTGCAGTAAAAAATAATACGGAAAATATAAAATATAATTTCGCCGGGCTTTACGGATTAAGACTAGCCTTTTCCCGCGAATCTTCTTTAAAGAGAATTCCGGAACCTCTTTATGCTGTAGAAGTATATGAAACTGAAAATGTAAAAATGAAAATGTTTGAGTATCTCGATCCGCAAAACTGGAAACTGCAATTGGAAATGGAAGCTGCAGCTTCTGATCATTTAAAACGAATTTCTGCATTTTTACAGCCGCGAATTAATACCATAAAATTTGATGAACAATTATTTGAGTATGAGGCTACTGCTGTAATTCCCGTGAAGAACCGGAAAGGCACGATTCAGGAAGCAGTTGAATCGGCACTATTACAACAAACTGATTTTAAGTTTAATATAATCGTAGTTGATAATCATTCAAATGACGGCACAACTGAAATTTTAAAAACAATTTCTTTAAAAAATAAAAAAGTATTTCATCTCATTCCACAAAGAACAGATCTTCAAATTGGAGGATGCTGGAATGAAGCAATAAATCATTCGCTATGCGGAAGATTTGTAGTTCAGCTTGATAGTGACGATAAATATTCAGATGAAAAAACGTTACAAAAAATTATAGACAAATTTTACCTTGAAAAATGTGCAATGGTCATTGGTAGTTACAGGCTAACTGATTTTAAATTAAATGAAATTCCTCCCGGCATAATTAATCATAAAGAGTGGACAAATGAAAACGGGCATAACAATGCATTACGAGTAAACGGACTTGGTGCTCCACGCGCTTTCTTTACACCTGTCGTGAGACAAATCCAATTCCACGACGTAAGCTATGGTGAAGATTATGCAATGGGACTTGCAGTCTGTAGAAGTTACAAAATCGGAAGAATATTTGAACCAGTTTATATTTGCAGAAGGTGGGAAGGAAACACTGACTCATCTATAACCATTGAAAAGCAAAATTCAAACAATTATTATAAAGATTTTATCAGGACGCAGGATATTCTTGCAAGACAGAAATTAAATCAAAAATCGAATTAGATTATACAATTGCAAAACCCGAAGATTTTTACAGACCACAAAATCGAATCATCAATAAAACAAGGAGATTACTGTTCTGCTTTAAAACTTCTGCTTACTGAACAGATTAAAAACTGGCCGCAATTATCGGAAGTTTATTCTTCTTTGATAAATGTAAAAACCAGGTCATTCCGTATTAATAAATTTAAAATGAAAGTTCAGTATAATCCCAGCCGATTTAAATCTACATCTGCAAAAACTGATGCGGTAAGTATAAAGTCCCGTGAATGTTTTCTTTGTATTAAAAATCTGCCGGCAGAACAGCTGGGTATAAACTATCATGATAAATTTATTTTTCTGTGCAACCCCTTTCCAATTTTCCCTGAACATTTTACAATCTCATCTTTCGGTCACCAGCCGCAGCGACTAAAACTACATTTCGAAGAGTTTCTTGGTTTGACAAAGGCTGTATCGCATCATTATTCAATAATTTATAATGGACCACATTGTGGTGCATCCGCTCCTGATCATCTTCACTTTCAGGCAGGCACTAAAAATTTTTTACCAACAGAGCATGACATTCATCAGTTAAAAAATGCAATGGGAAAAATAATTTATGAAGATGATAAACTGGTTTTGACTGCGATCAATGATGCGATTAGAAAAATAATTTTGATCGAATCTTCAGATGAAAAAGTTTTAACAGATAGCTTCAATAAATTTTATGATGTATACAAATCATTCGATATTAGCACAGACGAACCTATGTTTAATCTAATAAGTTATTATGATGATGGAGCTGGCTGGACAATTATTGTATTTCTTCGAAGCAGGCACAGACCTGAAAGATATTTCAGAGAGGATAATCAAAAATTATTAGTTAGCCCTGCTGCTGTTGATTTGGGAGGTGTACTGATCACTCCAAGAGAAAAAGATTTTGATAGTATGAATGAAGAAATTATCAGCAAAATATTTGAGGAAGTATCGTTGGAGAAATCGACCTTCCTTGCATTATACGAAAAATTGAAAATAGTATTTAATAATAATTAAAGCCGACCGATTAGTTAGTTTGATCACCTGATAATTCACTCATCAACCCTGAAGGAGTTTGAGGTGTTGAAAGCAGTTCATTGAACAATTCCCATCTTCTATCCGGATTACTTTCAGATCCGCCGTTATACATTAAATATGATCCGATTAGATCTTTACCGAAATCGTAATTAACAACGTAAGCCCGGTATCTTTCAATGAACTGAATTTTCTTTTCCACTCTTTCCTTTGTGCTTAGAGTGTAATTAACGAGATAATCAATTGCATGATCCCTGGTCCAGTTTCCATCAAGATAATTTTTAGCACAATGAATATCAGCATATCCGAGCTTGTCTGCGAGGTAAATGACTTTGTAATACAAATCTGCATTCGCAGGATTTAATCCTGCAAGCGGAAATAAAATTTCCTTTTCAAATTTTATTTTAGAATCCCCCGGGAAAATCATTTCGACTCCCAAATTAGCAGTACCTTCAGCTATTAAAGATAACGGACTGAATAAAGGATAAACAGAAAATTCGATCCATTTCTTGCCGACTGTCAAATTCATTTCAAGTAATGAATTATAAACATGGTGCCCGGGATAACCTTCGTGTGCAGCAAGTCCAACAGCACTTTCGATATAAATTGGTCTTTCAATGTTTACCTGGATAACGCTGAAATTATTTCCTTTGTACCAATTGTAAGCTCCCCATGGCTGATCTTTCACATACTCGACTTTAAAGCTTTCATTCTCAGGTAATTTCAGATGAGACAAAGTTCTTTTTCTGCATTCGGCTATTGCGGTTTTGAAAACCGTGTCTAGCTTTTCAACAGGGATGATAAATTTCTTTCTTAATTCGTTCATCCTTTCCGGCAGATTTCCTTTGCCCGGAAGAATCTTATCTAACTCCTTCAATATCTCAATGAAATATTCATCCGGGAAATCAGGAACTTCTGTATCAAATAATATTTTTGCTTCCTGTTCAAAAGAAAATTTTCCACCGGCTATCATATACAGCTTACCCTTAACCGAAAGTAGATGTTTGTACAGAAAGCGGTATCGTTTTTTTTCTATGTCAGTTGCTTCATACTTTCCTAATTTATCGAGCTCATTGAGTAGCCCGTCAGCAGTATTCTGCAAATCAGCCACTATGACAGAATCAAAATCTTTTGATGATTCTTTAGGTTTCCATTCTTCTGGACCATAATAAGCATCAACGTAATCCGGATCGTACAAGCCAACCTGAAGTACAAGCCTTACATAACCCTCAGCAACTTTATTTAAGTTCAATTCCAATTCGCTTTTTGATGATGCCTCACGTTTTTCACTGCAAGAAAGGAACGGTAAAAAAATAATTGATACTAAAAAATATTTTGTAACCTGCATCAGTAATTTTCCACATTATAAGGTTGTCATTGAAGCTTAAATATTTTATAACCGATAGAAGAAACAGTTACGATTAGTTTTGAATCAGACAATATTGTTTCAGTATTATCCAACAAATTCTTTGCTATGGATGAATTATAAAACTGTGGAATAACAAGCTCAAGCGTCTGTTCCTTTTCGCTTTTATTAATAACTACCAGAATTCTCTCATTTAAATCGGACCGAATGTAAGAGTAGCAATTTTTATCAGCAAGCAATGTATAGAAATCACCGTTACGCAAAACCCGGTGCTCTTTTCTCAGATGAATGAGCCTGCTGATATGTTTGAAAGTTTCTTTTTCAAAATCATTTACCTTTTCGCCAAATCTCATCATACGCCGGTTATCAGGGTCTGCTGCACCTGTCATCCCGATTTCATCACCATAATAAATAACAGGAATACCGGGGATAGTTAATAAATATGCAAGATGGATTTTCAGCATTTCATAACTTGATGGATGTTCCACTTCGGGTGGATTCTTCCATCCTTTTTCAATCGCTTTGCCGTCATTTATTTCAAGATCGCCATCCGCCATAGCGATATATCGTATTTTGTCATGGCTGTCTAAAAGATTTCCCATCAAGTGATTTACTCCATAAACCTGGAAGGTTTTCTGCATTTGAAGATCGAGCAGCTCGAAGGAATTTTCTTTCAAAAGAAATACCGGGAGTGCGGTATCAAAAAGGTTAAAATTGAATTGAGCCGTTAACTGTCCGTTGTTAACGTAAGAGCTGATGAGATCAAATCCTCCGAAAGTTTCGCCGATTTGGTAAACTTTTGTCCCCTCAGGAATTTCTATCCTCTCTTTTATTTTTTTTGTAAGCAGCCGCCAGAATTCATTTGGAACATGCTTAACAGCATCATGTCTGAAACCATCCGCACCTGTTTCCAGCAGCCACCAGACAGCGTTGTCTGTCATTAATTCCAAAGCTTCACTTGAACCTAAATAATCGAAGGAAGGCATATAAGGCTCAAACCAGGTTGTAAGCCTGTATTCATCCCACAGTCTTAAATTTTTTCTGCCACCGGGCAGATCCATTACACCAAACCAGTCGCGATGTTCTTTCCATAACGGGTGTTCTATATGAACATGATGTGCAACATAATCAAGCAAAACTTTTATTCCGCGTTCGTGAGCATTGTTAACCAGCTCCTTTGCCAGGTTTAAATTACCAAATCTCTCTTCGACACCCTGAAGAGAAGCAGGCCAGTAGCCATGATAACCGGTAAAGTAACGATGTGGTTTTGGATATTCACGGTAAGCCTTATCAGTGTTATCAACTATCGGTGAAATCCAGATCGTATTTATTCCAAGGGAATCGAAATAACCTTCGTTAAGTTTATCGATTATTCCTTGCAGATCACCGCCCTGATAATTTGCCTGCTGGAATAGTGAATCGTGTTCAACTGGAATTGAGTTGGTTTTATCTCCATCAAAAAACCGGTCAATCATTATTGAATAAATAATTGCATCATTCCAATCAGTAAAATCTGTTCCCTGGGTAGATTGCCCGTCTTTAAGTTTAAGCGTTTGAAAATTAGTTGCTCTTCCGTTATTGTTAATTGCAATTCTTATAGACTTAATACCATTTAATTCTTTATCAGGAATTCTTATGCTGATATTGTTGCCATCAAGTGAAACATAATCAGCATTTAGTTGCGAGTTATTTATAAGCGCAATAATATTTTCTGGTGTGATAAGATCACTGCTGATGCTTTCATAGAAAAAGTTATATTGAAAAAAGTTGTTGCTCTTACTATAATCTTTTACGTGAAGATAATGATTATCACCTGCAGTTTTTTCAATTATTCTGACTGAATTATAATCACCTAAACCGTTCGGCACTTTAACCGGGTTGGCAGAATCAACCACCTCAACCCCATCAACATAAAACTTATATTCATATCTTCCGGGATCAAGAGGGATGACGATTTCATAGGTGCCATCGCCATCTTTATCATTCATAGGAAGATTTTCCCTGTTCCAGCTGTTGAACTGACCGAACAGATTCACTCTTTGAGGGACACCTCCGGGCGTATATTTAAAATAATATTTTTTTCTCTTCTCAAGCTTGAATGAAATTTGATAAACCTCATCTCCTAATTTAAAGCTCAATAAATCCAACCCGGAAAACCCTTTTGATGGAGTGATCTTCACGACATCAGTTGTTGTATCAAATTCAACTGCCACATTACTATTCGGAAGAAATTCAAGATCATACTCAGGAGCGTAAAACAAATCACCAAGAAAAATTTCCTTTAATGTTTTTTCTTCCAGGTTAATTGGTTGGATCAGGTCAGTAATTTCATAATGCTTTTTTGAAGAGCAGGCGATGAGAAAGAATATTGATAAAACAAAAAGCGGATAAGAATGTTTATGCATAGTGATAGGTTAATTATTAAAAAAGTGAACAGATAAAAATAAACTAAAAAAGCCCGTTAAAAAACGGGCTTAAAAACTGACACAGTAAAATCAATTTTACTTTTTAGGAAATACTGCATCCTGTGCTGGCTTACCAACTTTGAATTTAAGAACTTTCTTTGCAGGTATAACCATTGTTTGTCCGGTTGCAGGATTTCTACCCATCCTCTGCTTGCGGTTAGCAACAGTGAGTTTGCCTAAGCCGGGAATAACAAAATCTCTTTTGGCTTCTTTATAAGAAAGTTTTACAAACTCATCTAAAAATTCGTTGGCAACTTTTTTAGTTGTACCAACCTTACCTGCGAGATGACCAGCGATTTGGTCTTTAGTCATAGCCATAAATCCACTCCTTATTAATTGTTAATAAATACAGTATGAAAATAAATATAATTTGGATTAAACAAAATATTTTTAACAAAATTTTTAAAAAATAAATCTCCGAAATGCCTGTCAGCAGAGGGGTGTAAGCAGGTCATCTTTTTGGTGTCGATGGATGATCATTTATCCTTGTTGCTTAGTCATTCATTAACTATTTTGAGCAACGTTTAAAGTAAAATTCTTTTACAGTTTGTATATGGTTAAACAATTAATAGCAGTACTCTTTCTAATATGCTCATATACTTTTTCTCAGCCAGCCGATTCACTCACTTCCGGCTCTCAAAACACCGCAGTTGATTCGATAATAACCCCTATTCCAAATATTTTACCCAGCCAGGACTCATTATCAACCACTTTAATAACTGAACTACCTGACACGATTTCTCCTCTTCAGGGAGAGCCGCTTACAAGTACCAGCACAATAATTGAGAGACAAACATTTCTATTCACAAACTATCGTTACGCGGGTGATTTGCTTCGCTCATTTCCTCTTAATTTTATAAAAGACCAAGGATTTATTGGGCAGCCGAATGAATCATTTATTTATGGTATTGGGAATAACGGCGTAAACTACCTCAAGGACGGGATTTTATGGAACAACAGGTATACGAACTCGCTTGATCTTAATCACATTCAAAGCGAAGATATTGACTCAATAGAAATTGTTCCATCTCCCAGGGGATTTCTTTACGGACCATACAATAACCCGGTAACAGTAAATTTTATTTCAAGAGATTTTGCCTCTCCTGAGCCTTATTCACGTATTAAATATTATGAGGGACCAAGCGGTGAAGCTATGATTGACGGGTTATTCAACGCAAATATTTTCAAACGATGGAACTTCGGTCTCCAGGTAACAAACAGGAAATTTGATTCAACCTATACAAATAGTGCATTCAGCATCTGGCAGATTAACACAAAACTGAAATATTTTTTATCCAACTCTGTTAACATCTCTGCATATTATGGATATGTTGATTCAAAAGTTGGTCTGAACGACGGAGTTGATGTTGACAGCATTTCAAACATTACAAGCGATATAAATTCCATTCTTTACGAACCTCTTCGTGCCCCTGTAGTTTCTCCAAATCAAAAGCTCGAAACACTTCAGCATAACTTTGTGCTGAGAACTCTGGCTAAACCTTTTGATAATTCAAAATTAGATTTATCCTTTTATTATAGATATAATCTTGATGAATTGAGAGATTTTCGAGATAGCACTAATTTTAAAAGCAATATTGAGAATAGAACTTATGGTGGTGTACTAAATTATTATTATACATATGATTTTTTAACTTTAAAGTTATTTGGTGATTATGAAAAATCGGATTTTGATTTTAACTCAACCAATGGTGTTAGTAATTCTAGGGATGAACTTTACAATCTTGGTGGTTTAATAACGTTGAGTACTCTTGATAAAAACTTAAGATTTTCTCTATTCTATAAAGATGGATATATAGAGAAAACGGATTTCAGTTATAGTGGAATGGGTGCTGATTTGAAATACATTTTGAGGGATGAATTTTCATTCTATGCTGGCTATTCGCTTAGACAAGTATATGGTGGAATAGGTAATGATGTGCCAACTATTGAGGGAGGTATCAACTATCATAATTTCAATTTTGTTTTAGATGTTAAGTACTTTAATAACGAGTATATTGACATTCTGCGATTGACAGGTGAGCCCAAGTATTACGGAGATCATTTATTTTCAAATGAAGGCGTAGGGCTGATCATTAATTACAAATTCTGGATTCTTCTATTAGAATCCAATACTTCTTATTATTTCAAGATTGAAGATGACAACCTTCAGGAAGCTGGTTATGAAAAACCCAAAAGCTTACCTGATTGGCAATTTATTGGAGGGCTTTATGTTAGTGATTTATTCTTTGATAATAATCTGGATTTGAAAGCCGGCTTTAAATTTAGCTATACTGGAAAGATAAATACATCGCAATATTATTGGGGAAATGATTTAACCGTTGAACCCACCAACAAACTCGATTTCACCCTTGCCGGTGAAATTAAAAAGCTCGCTATCTTTTATTTCATCTGGGAAAATTTATTTGATAAGCAGTATTACATTACTCC
>DATDOL010000064.1:0-2248 GCA_035293265.1 Ignavibacteriaceae bacterium
GTTTCCGGTTTGCAATGGTAAAATATTATTAAGCTTATTCTGAACCTGGGATACACTTGAGTTCCACATTTCATTGAATCCAATGACATCCGGATTTATAACCTGGAGAATTCTTGTAAAGATTTGTTCCCTGCCAGGATCAAGTAAGCCATCATTTAATACATTCCAGTTCATAACTCTCAGCAATGAGGTGTCTTCCCTGCTCAATTCGATTGGAACAACAGGTTCGGTAGGTGTCTCATCAAAATTATAATCAAAAGTTTCACCAGAATTCGGCATCCAGTCACCGTTAGAAGAATTATCAGTGAAAAAAATTCTTATTGTTCCAGTCCCATTAGCAGGTGGAATAAATTGTCTGCCAATAGCAATTTCATAAGTAGTATCTGTTACAGTAGGAAGACTTCTGAATTGAATACTTGAATGGGTAATAGAAGTGTTAGTGTGATAATTAAATCCGTTTCTTGTTCCGAAATTAAATCTGAGTTCAGCACCGATTCCATTAACCTGATATCCGGTTGAACTATTGTTATCTCCATCAATAAAGATTGATAGCTGATTATCCTCAGTAAGTTTGAGAAACGGTGTAATCTTTATTTTAATAAACAGAAACTGCTCATCATTTGTTACTGAAAAGTATTTAAAGTCATTAATGTTGCCGTCATTTTCGCTGTCAATATAAGTTGGAACCGGAATATTCCAGTCATCAGTCCTTCCATCCATAAAAATTGGTAACGATTGTGGATAGATGATTGACGGAATGAATAAAAGAGACAGTGAAAAGAAAGTTTTCATTAAATTTACTCTAGTATTGTTTTTATTTAACATTAAAATACTAAAACTTCTCCACGGAATCAGAATTGAACATCCAGATCTTCGGAACAAAAAAATGTCGTGATACTCAGAAAGCTGAACGTTTCTTTAAAGAAAGGAAAATTCCTTATCATTTTCGGGATCTTACTGAAAAAGGAATTTCAAAAGGAGAACTTGAAAATATTAATGGTGTCATCTCTCTTGACGAGTTGATTGATAAAGAAGGAAAGCAATTTAAGAATCGAGGATTTGAGTTTATGATTTATGACATTGAAGCAGAACTGCTTGAAGATTCTCTCTTATTGAAAACACCGATTGTGAGGAATGGAAGTCTGGCGACAGTTGGTTATCAGTCTTTGATGTGGACGGAATGGCTATCCGCAAAGTAAAAAATTTTGTATTGCTAATAATTGGCTGAATAAACTTCTCAACATAATTTTTCTCCATTACCTTAAAATATATTTCTAACTCCTTGCCAGAGACTTATGTTTTATATAATTTGACCGTTGAGGGCATAAATTATTAAATCATTCATCAAAAAAGGAGGAGTTGTGAGAAACTTCATAGCAATTCTATTTGCATTTTTATTTTTTATAGGCACTAATTCGGTCGTTGCTCAGGATGAACAACCAACTCTCATCTTCAGCCAGAATATGGTTAATCTTCAGGATATGGGAATGGTAAACAAAATTGTCGATTCGTTAATGGCTCCGATCTGGAATGAAATTATGAACGAAGGAATGATTATGGGTTGGGGTCAGCTCAATCACGAATGGGGCGATGAGTGGAATTGCAATTTTTACTACGTCTGTAAAGACAAGGAAACTTTCTTCAAAGCATGGGATGAGTTTACAAAACGTATGGGTGAAAAGCATCCGGGTGCCTGGGCAAAAGTTACACCTTCATTCAAAGCACACAAGGATAATATATATTATTTCCAGCAGAGACATAACGCACCGCCGAGCAAATAATTAAAAACTTTTAATCACGCCCTCTCAACATAATTTAAAATCCCTTCTTTGCTTGATAAAAGCAGCAAGCAAGGGATTTTTTTTATAAAAATAATAAACCGCAGAAGATTTTTCTCCTGCGGTTTATAGTTTTAAATATTCTTACTTTTTTAATTTACCAGCTCTGTTACTTTCAGCAAACTCCAGCCGGCACCTCTGTTGAGGTTTGCTCTGTCCCAGAAGTGACACTGAGTAATAGCACCGAATAGTCCTGACCAAGCTTCTGTCCTCATTATAAATCTTATTTTAAAGCCGGTCTTTCCCTGTGCGAGATTAAAATCAATAGCAATGTTTTTATTACCCTGATCTCTTATTCCGCCAATCTGCAGAAAAGATTCCAACACTTCCTTTTCGTGTATATCCTGGGTTGTAATAATATTGTTATTCAAGTCGCGGATTTCCACTGTCATTTCAACACGAGCTCCTGC
>DATDOL010000065.1:0-3342 GCA_035293265.1 Ignavibacteriaceae bacterium
ATCTGCACTAAAATTAATATCAGGCAAAATTTTAAAAAAATACTTTTGATCATTAATTTTCTTTTAAAGAATAAACTATCCTTAACCTTGGTCTTAGTGAAAACTCAGCTGAGCTGTTTTTTAATCCAAACAATTCTAAACCTTCAATCTGGCTGCCCGGGCGTATTAGCATTCCGTAGTTTACTTTTTCGTCTACCCATCTTCTGACATAAGAAGTTAGATTACCGGTGTATTTATTATTAACATAATCAAGAATTATATCACTTCCGTTAGTCACAGCAATGTTTGAAGTATCAATTACATAAAGTGTGCGTAATGAATTATTATAGGAACTGCCGGTTATTGTTGTGAGAGTGTCGGGTGTTAAAATTAGTTCGGCACTATTTATTATAATACCATTTGGAAGAGATGACAGATCAAAATAAAGTTGAGCGTTTAAAGCAAAGCTGGATTGAACTGCAAAGTTGTCTGAAGGCAGTACTGGCATGTTTCCAGCAACAAGGCTAACATCTGCATAAATGAATCCGGAAATTGTGTCAGTGTAAACACCAGTCTTATTGATAACAATATTTAATTTTGCTGCATTGCTTGAAATTGCAGTGAATGCTTCAAATCCTATTATAGTTCCCGCAGAGGAAGCAGGTTTTAAATAAATTCCTTCATTACTCCCCAGTGTTGTGTCCGCATAATTTTGCATCCAGGAGAAAACCAGTTCATTGGATAAATTAAAAGTATAGGTAGAATCCGTCTGTTCATAGTTTGAACCGACATCTGCAGCTTCGTAATCAAGAGACTGAATACTGTAAATTGTAAATAAAGTCGGAGACCATTCACTGTTGACCTTATGAGTTGTAAAATTAATTGTGCCTGAAGTATCTCCGAAAACGTAATTCCGTGTCAATACAATCTTTGCTTCCGTTACATTTATATTTCCTGCAAGTATATCTTCTTCAACGGAGTCCGGTAATCCAAATACAAACTTTAATAATGTTGAAGCTTCAATATCCTGATATTTCCCTATTAAAATTCTTGTAGCTAATCCAAGTGGAAATACTACTTTATAGTATTCTGAATTTTGAGTTAGAGAATCAGTCTGTGAATCCAGTGTTTTATGATAGATTAAGTCGGGTCCTATCAGCTCAATTCCAATTGAGTTTGGTTCATTCTTGCAGGAATTTAAAAGTAGTAATGTTGAGATCAGAGTGGAAAGAACTACTAAATTAAATTTCACTTAACGGTCTCCGGAAAAATCAATTATTATAAATTTACACGCATCCGTAATATTTTCAGCGATAAAGCTTGGCATTTTATTTTGATTTTGCAAGATAGAAAGGCTTTCACTACCCTGCCCCGTCTTAACTAAAATTGATTTTAATCCTGAATTCATTGCACACTCAATATCCGAAACTGAATCTCCGATGAGGTATGATTTATTAAGATTAACATTAAAATCTGATGCAGCCTCCAATACCATTTTGATTGAGGGTTTCCTGCATTCGCATTCTTCTTTGCTGCTGAAATCCGGATGTGCCGGGCAATAATAAAATTTATCAATACTTACTTTAAAGGTTGAGAGAAGTTTGTTTAGCTGATTGTTCACTGCACGAACATCTTCATCCTTAATCAATCCGCGTGCAATTCCCGATTGGTTTGAAATAACTAATAACTTAAAGCCAGAGGATTTTAATCTAAAGAGTGCATCTCCTGTTCCTGGAAATAATTTTAATTTTTCAGGATCCCCAATGTAGCCAGGATCGAAATTCAAAGTTCCGTCCCGATCCAAAAATACCGCACAGTTGGTCATTAATTATTTGATAAGATGGTCTTGTAAAGTTCGATGTATTTTTTTGCGGATGAGTCCCAGCTGAAATCTGCTTTCATTCCATTTCTAACAATTTTTGTCCAAACTTCCTTATCATTATAAATTTTAATTGCATGCTTAAGTTCTGTTAAGAAGTCAATAGTATTATATTTTTTGAACATAAAACCATTTCCCTGACCAGCCTTTTCATTGTAACGAATAACTGTATCGGCAAGTCCGCCAGTTTCCCTTACGATAGGCACTGTTCCATATTTTAAACTATACATCTGATTCAATCCGCAAGGTTCGTACTTTGAAGGCATTAGCAGCATATCGGCTCCTCCTTCAATAAGATGAGCAAGGTCATCATTAAATCCAAGATAGCATGCAAATTTTTGCCGGTACTTACGACTCATCTGATCAAAAAACAGATGATACTTTTTATCACCGGTTCCAAGAAGTATAAATTGTATATCCTGTTTTATAATTTGCGGAAAAGCTTTTTGAATCAGATCTATCCCTTTCGAATCATAAAGTCGTGATATAAGTCCGATGATTGGAATCTCTTCATTAAATTCAAATCCAAATTTTTCAGCAAGTGCCTGTTTGTTGACGACCTTTTGCTGAATATTTTTCAAGCTGTATTTTTTAGGGAGATGCTTATCTTTTTCCGGGTTCCATACTTTTGTATCAATCCCATTGATGATGCCATACAAATCATTTTTTCTTTTAGCAAGAACATCCTTCAATCCTTCACCCAATTCATCACTCGTCCGGATTTCATTTGCATAAGTTTCACTTACGGTATTAATCACATCGGCAAATTGCAATCCGCTTTTCATAAAATTCACTTTGCCTTTATTCAGAATTCCTTTATTTGAATTAAGATAATCGGGTAATCCTGTAACTTTAAAAGCTGAACTATTAAACTCACCCTGGTATGCTAAGTTATGTATAGTGAACAAAGTTTTGAACTGATCAAAATTTTCCTCATCCTTATAAACTGTTTTAAGGTATGCAGGGATCAAACCGCATTGCCAATCATTGCAGTGAATGATATCAGGTATCCATCCGAGTTTTATAATGAGCTCGAAAACTGCCCGGCTTAACAAAGTGAATCTTTCATCATTATCAGGATAATCTTTTCCAGTCATCGGATCAGAGTAAAGGCTGTTCCTGCTTCCGAAGTATTCCTGGTTATCAAGGAAATAAATCTGTACCCTGACTTTTTGCCCGGGTAAGAAACAGGATTTCAATGAGAACACTACATCTTTATTTCCAATTTTTACCGGGAGATCTTTTAATCTAACAACTTCATGAATTTTAAATTTCCGATCATCAACAGCACCATATTTCGGAACAACAATCCTGATCTCATGCCCTAATTCAGCCAGCATTTGAGGCAGTGCTGCTGAAACATCTGCTAATCCGCCGGTTTTTACGAATGGTACAACTTCGGAGGTAACGAATAAGATTTTAAATTTTTTATTTGACATTTTGTAAAATTTTTGTGAAGGATATATACAAACTTACTAAAACGG
>DATDOL010000066.1:0-4042 GCA_035293265.1 Ignavibacteriaceae bacterium
GACAAAAAGTTGCCGATGAAATTGAACTGAATGTAAATATTGTAGGCTCGAACAAAATATAAAAACTTTTAAATGTTATACGACCAATAATTTCATTCTGATTAGCCCTGCTACGAAGCGGGGCTTTTTAATGATCTTAAAGAATCGGTTTCGGTTTTTTTGCATTGAATTCCCAAAATTCTCTTTGCTAATGCCGACATTAAAGATGGCAAATTTATTCAAGTATAGAAAATGAATCTTCTGAAATAATATTTAAATAATACCGGGAGATTGTTTGCACATTTGATTGGTGGTGAATTATTTATATCTTATTTGATATGATGTACTGAATTGTAACTGATTGCTATTCAACGTAAAACAATCTTCCTTTGTCTATCAACAACCGCAATGAAACAAGTTATAGTTATAGGTTCGGGCCTGGGCGGTCTTTCTACTGCTCTTCGACTTTCCCGGAATGGTTATGATGTTACTATCTTAGAGAAACATTCATCTCCCGGCGGACGGCTGAATGTAATCGAGCAGGATGGGTTTCGTTTTGATATGGGACCTTCTTTCATGAGTATGACTTATGAGCTTGAAGAATTATTTACTAGTGTTGGGATGAAAATTCCAATAGAACTGGAAGAACTTGATCCTATTTACCAGGTGTTTTTTGAAGGACAGGAAAAGCCAAGACTAATCTTCAAGAATCTTAAAAAGCTTGCCGAAGAATTTAAAGACGTTGAACCCAATCTTGAGGAGAATGCGAAAAAATATCTTGGACGTGCCGGCCTCTTCTTTCACGATACTGTTGATAAAGTCGTTAAAGTAAATTTTGATAATAAGATTGACTACCTGTTGAAGTTAAGCAGGGTTCCTTTAAAACATCTTCCATATCTTCAAAGAACTCTTTGGAGCGAAGTTGAAAAACATTTTGAATCGGAAGAAGTTAGAGTAATTTTTTCATTGGTTGCTTTTTTTCTTGGCTCAACGCCTTTTCAAACTCCGGCAATTTATTCACTGCTCAACTACACCGAGATGAAACATAACGGATATTGGAAGGTTAAGGGCGGAATGTACAAGATGGTTGAGGAAATTATTAAAATATTGAATGAGAGCGGAGTTAAAATTGCGTACAATACAGAGGTTGTTAGTGTCGGCAATAACAACGGCAGATTATATGAAGTCATTGACCAGAACGGTAAAAAGTGGCAGGCAGATATTTTCATTTCAAATTCCGATGCGGCATCATTCAGAGGGAAAATTCTGAACAGAGAGAAATTCAGTGAGGACAAACTAGACCGGATGCACTGGACGCTGGCTCCATTCACGATCTATCTCGGAGTAAAAGGTAAGATAGACAAATTGATTCATCACAATTATTTTCTCGGCAGCAACTTCAGAGGATATGCTGATACTATTTTCACTTCATCAATCAGTCCGCAGAAACCGTATTACTATGTAACTGCTCTTTCAAAATCCGAACCATCATGCGCTCCTGAAGGTTGTGAAAATCTGTTTATACTTTGTCCGGTTCCAGATCTTCGTTATAAAAAATCCTGGGAAGATAAAGAAGAGCTCGCACAAAATATTATTGATGATCTTTCAAAAAGAGTTGGATACGATATTCAAAACAGTATTGTAACAAAAAAAATATTAGCCCCTGATGATTGGGCTAACATGCTCAATCTTTATAAGGGTTCGGGACTGGGCTTAGCTCATGATATAAACCAGGTTGGCGCGTTCAGACCAAAAAATAAGGATGAAAAATTTTCTAATTTATATTATGTCGGCGCCTCAACAACGCCCGGCACAGGTTTGCCAATGGTAATCATCAGTTCAAAATTAGTAATGGAGAGAATTGAAAATGACTTTGGAACAATACACTAAAACCAGTTACAAACTAAGCAAGAAGCTAACCATGGCTTACAGCACTTCCTTCAGCTGGGGAATTAAAGTGTTCAAACCTGAATACAGAGATCCGATATTTACAATTTATAGTTTTGTTCGGATAGCTGATGAAATAGTGGATACTTTCCTCGCATACAACAGAGAGAGTCTTCTCAAAAATTTTATCGATGATACATGGGAAGCCATAAATTCCGGGATATCAGCTAATCCCATTCTTCAGGCTTTTCAAGAAGTTGTTAACAATTACAATATTGATCACAAGCTAATTTCCGCATTCTTAAAAAGCATGGAAATGGATCTCTCAAATTCATCTTACAACAGGGAAATCTATGACGAATACATTTACGGCTCAGCAGAAGTTGTTGGATTAATGTGCCTGAAAGTTTTTGTTGATGGTGATGATGAAAAATATGAAGAGCTTGAACATTCTGCACGAATGCTTGGTGCAGCTTTTCAGAAAGTAAATTTCCTGAGGGATATTCAAAGTGATATTAAAGAAAGAGGAAGGATTTATCTTCCCGGTGTTCACCATTTTGATTTTATTGACAACTCAAGCAAAGCACTTCTCGAAAAAGAAGTTGAAAATGAATTTAAAGAAGCTTTCAGGGGAATAGTAAAACTTCCCATAGCAGTTAAACTTGGTGTTTATTCCGCATACTTATACTACTTAATGCTCTTCAAAAAAATAAAGAGACTTGATGTTGAACAGTTAAGGAGCGGGCGTATAAGGATTTCCAATATTCATAAATTTTATCTGCTGATAAAATCATACCTGGAAGTTAAGCTTCTGCGGACAACTTAATTGAACTTCGAATATCTCATATTTAACGCTGTTGTTATCAGTGGTCCAGCTTTCTTCGGTTCACAAAAATGCTGTTATATCTGGGATCGCTGGAAACAGATATTAATTGCCGTTGCAATTCCCGCAATTCCATTTTTATTGTGGGATGTATTAGTAACAGGAACTCACTGGAATTTTAACCCTGATTTTGTTTCGGAAATAAAAATTATAAACCTTCCAATTGAGGAGATACTTTTCTTTATTACAGTTCCATTTGCTTGTTTGTTTACCTGGGAAATGATTATCAGGAAAGCAAAAGAAAAAATTATCAATCTGAAATGGCTTCGAATACTTCTTCACTTCTCTCTGCTTGCTGGTATTTATTTCTTTTCAGTTGGGAAACAATATACTGGATTAACATTGTGCTTTATATTCTTAGCAAACCTAGTTGACCAACTTCTGAAAACGAATCTGCTTTTTGACAGAAGATTCTACTTTTACCTTCTGCTTATCGCTATTTTTACGCTGATATTTAACGGCTATTTGACCTGGCGTCCGGTTGTTACATACGGAGTTGAGTATCAATTAGATTTTAGAATTATTACTATTCCCGTGGAAGATTTTTTCTATGGAATATCTTTACTTTTTATGAACACTAGTTTTTATATGTATTTATTAGGCAAATCAACAAAATAAATGTTAACGAATAAATGGTATCTCGTTTGTCCTTCCGATGAACTAAAAAACGAAATAAGAAAAAGAAGAATACTTGACGAAGACATTATCATCTTCAGAAATCCCGACAGAACAATAACTGCGCTTGAAGACAGATGCTGTCACAGAAATGTTAACCTGTCTCTGGGTTATGTTAGAGAAGAAAGAATTGTTTGCGGATATCACGGATGGGAATATGACAAGACCGGCGCTTGTGTAAAAATTCCCTCACAGCTTCCGGGAGATAAAATTCCGCCAACAGCAAAAATAAAAACGTATCCTGTAAAGGAATTTAATAAATGGGTTTGGATCTTTGTTGGTGAGAATGAAATAGCAGATTCAATAAATCCAACAGATATCCCCGAAATGAACGAATGGCCATTTACTTATGGCGCTTATACTTTTAAAGCAGATATCGAAACAACCGCAGAAAGCCTGATTGATCCGTACCACATTGGTTTTGTTCACAGGAATTCAATTAAATCTTTTATGGGACAGATACAGGAACATCCGGCAGATTTTAATCTTAAAATTCTTGATGATGGGATTGAAGGATATTATAAAAGAGCTAATGTTGGCACAACAGCAGAAAAAGTTTATTTCGGGAATGATGATAACATCGGTACAAGGATTAGGTTTTATTATCCGAACATCTCA
>DATDOL010000067.1:0-3225 GCA_035293265.1 Ignavibacteriaceae bacterium
TTTCTTTTGCTTACTATCTTCAGGATAAAGTTGAATATAAAAGCGTAATTATTAATGCTGGCGTTCGATACGATTATTTTAATTCAAGCGGTAAAGTACCAACAGATCTTCGCGATCCAGAAAACTCTCTAAAAATTAATGCAAAAGAGCAGCACCAGGTAAGCCCAAGGCTGGGCATTGCTTTTCCTATCTCAGCGGATGGGACAATACATTTTAGCTATGGACATTTCTTCCAACTGCCTCCTTACAGCTATCTGTATTCAAATCCTAATTACAGAGTTGGACCCGGAGGATTATACACCCTTATGGGAAATGCAAATCTAAAAGCACAATCTATTGTTGCTTACGAACTTGGTCTGCATTACCAGTTTTTTGATATGATTGGACTTGAGGTCATAGGGTACTACAAGGATATTACAAATCTGCTTGGTACCGAAATACAGGATACATACATAAAGAGCGATAGATATGCTTTATATGTAAACAGAGATTATGGCAAGGCACGTGGATTTACTGTTTCACTAATGAAACGACCAACTGAAGATCATGTTTCAGTATCGCTTGATTACACTTTGCAAATTGCAGAAGGTAACGCTTCAGATCCAAACGATGCTTTTAATCGCGCACAGGGCACACCTCCTAAACAGCCAAACATTCAGGTTGTTCCTCTTAATTGGGATCAGAGACATACTATAAACCTTTCACTCTTTTATATAGTCCCCGGCGATTTCAATCTTGGAGTAATCGCTAAGTATGAAAGCGGTTTCCCTTATACACCTGAATTGCAGTCAATACAAACAAGTTATGAAAACAGTTCAAGAATTCCATCAAAGACAAACGTTGATTTACAATTCAATAAAGAGTTTATAATTGGAGAAACTACTCTTTCATTCTTTGTAAGAGTATTTAATCTTTTCGATACAAGAAACGAAATAAATGTTTACCGTGATACGGGAAGAGCTGGCTACACGCTTTTAAGCCGGTACACTCCGCAATACCAGGGACCAAATACATTAGACGAATTTTTAAATAGACCCGATTATTATTCTGAACCGAGAAGAATTCTTCTGGGTGTGTCATATAATTTTAATCTGCAATAGGTTTAACTGATGAACAAGAGAAAGTTAATCTTAATAATTTTATTCTTTACCTTCTTACCTATTGAGATATTCTCTCAGATTCATGTACCATTAAATATGCGGGGAGATAGAAAATATCGCAAAGAAGGTATCCACAATAGTAATCTTGTAGAAACTCTATTCTACAACTTTGGCGAAGTTGCCTGGTGGGGAAGGGAACCATCGGGGGTTTGGCCTAAAGGATCGGGTCATACTTATATGGATGGTATTACTCCCATAGTAGCTGCTGAAGTTGTGGATGAAAATGGAAACACTATACGAATTGTTGAAGCAGGATACCGCGAAAATATGGATATCTCTCCAACTGGTGTTGAACGCGGGTGGCAGCCAAGACCGGGCTATGTTAATCCTAATCAGGATAATATTGCGATGAGCGATAAACCAATTACCTGGCCTGAGTCCTGGCCCGATAAAGATGCTTCGTGGAATGGATTCTGGAATGGTTATTTTGGTAAACGTACAAATGCCGACCAGGAAAGTTTTTTTGTTATGGATGATAATAGCGACGACGGTCCTAATTTTTATCCCGATTCCACTGATCATACTAGAAGAGGTTTAGGAACAAGTGTTGGTGTTCGAGGCTTCCAGTGGTCTAACCTGCTTGCCGAAGATATTGTTTTCTGGCATTATGAAATTACTAATGAAGGAACAAAAAACTATTCTAAAATAATTTTTGGAATGTATGTCGATTGTGGTGTCGGAGGTCAGTATGATTCTAATGATGATTATGCTTCATTCGATATTGGCAACGATATAACTTATAGCTGGGATCATGATGGTGTAGGGCAGGGAGGATGGCAGCCGACCGGTTATGCTGGTTATGCCTTTCTAGAAAGCCCTGGTAATGGCTACAATGCAATTGATGACGATAATGATGGTGAAGTTGGCAGCCCTATAATTACTAATCAAATGCTTATTGGTGAACTCAAGGGAAATGGTATTGATGATAATAACAACAGGCTTGTTGATGAAGACTCTATAAATGTTGGGATGAAATATGCTGACGGTATAGATAATAACGGCGATGGAAAAACTGATGAGATGATTGATGAAACACGCGACGATGGAATTGATAATGATGGTAACTGGAACTCAAGCACAGATGATGTTGGATTAGATGGTTTAGCAGGAACCGGTGATTTTGGTGAAGGCGATGGGCTTCCAACTTCGGGCTGGCAGCTTCCGGGTGTTGTGCCTGGCGCACCAACTTTTCCTGTTAATAAATTTGGATTGATTGATACAAAACAACCGGGTGAACCCCACATTGATAAGACCGATAAAAATGAATCCGACCAAATAGGGCTTACTGCTTTTGATGTTTTCTATATAGGATCAGGAGTTGTTTTTAGGGAAGATAACCAGATATGGAACAGGATTTCTTACAGCCACTTCGATACCAGGCTGCAGAATGGTAATATCGCATTCCTCTTCGGTTCAGGTCCTTTTATTTTGCCTTCGGGAACAACCGAAAGATTTTCTTTAGCTCTCGTGTTTGGTACAGATCTTCAGGATATTCAAAGGAATAAACAGGTTGTTCAGGATATCTATGATAATAATTATAACTTTGCACGTCCACCTGATAAACCAACTTTAACTGCAATACCGGGCGATGGAAAAGTTACTTTATATTGGGACGATGCTGCCGAAAATTCTTATGATGATTTTTTAAATGAGTATGATTTTGAAGGCTATAAAATTTATAAAAGTACAGACCCTGGCTTTATTGATTCATACACTATTACAAGCGGGTATGGAGAGAATGCTCTTTTCAAGCCCTCAGCACAGTTTGATATTGTCAATGAAGTTCGTGGTTTCTTCCCGCTCGATTACCAGGGTGTTAAAATTTATATGGGTGATAATAAAGGTTTGAAACACTCCTGGGTGGATTATGATGTGATAAATGGACAAACTTATTACTATGCGCTTGTTTCGTACGACAGAGGAAATGTACCTATCGGAGTTTATCCATCCGAATGTGCAAAAGTGATTATTCGTGATCTTGCAGGGAATATCAGGATAGATAAAAACACAGCCTATGTTACTCCGGGTACACGTGTTGCTGGTTATGATGAACCGGGGCTTGTTG
>DATDOL010000068.1:0-7149 GCA_035293265.1 Ignavibacteriaceae bacterium
GATATCTGCACACCTTCAAACTTATCGCGAAGCTGGTAATCGTTAATCAATGTGTTAACAAAACCCAAACCTCTTGCCTTGCCGCCAAGTGAACCGCCTCCGATGCGTGCGAAACTGGATTCTGGATCAAATGTTTCTTTATTAAAGTCAGTGATTAGTCCTCTTTGTCTTAACGTTCTGTAATGATGCAGCGAGTTAACAAGATCATTTCTGAGCGCTTCGATAGTAGGATAATCAGAAACCTTTCTCGGTCTTAACTGGTGAGCCAGCCAGAATTCCGTCCGGGCTTTCAGCCAGTTTGAAAAGTGATTTTTTTCAGCATGATATTTTATGCTCTCAACCGGAACAACTTTCAACTGGTCTTCGAGACTTTTTAAATCATTGGCACGACCAACCTCGACACCTGCTTCTGTTCTGAAAATAAAATCACCAAAGCCGAAGTGAGTGTTCATAAATTGTTGAAGTTCGGAATTTAATGTGGATGAATCTTTAAGTATGAACGCAGCACCGGCCTCTTTTGCATCTTCCGCTTTCGCGGCATTGTTTGAAATTAGCAGAATGGGGATGTCGCTCACACTCGCTTTAACAGCTTTTGCAAATTCGATTCCGGCTCTGTTATCTATATCACCATTCCGCGGAAATGAAATATCTGAAATTACTCCGAGTATAAGTTCTTTGTACTTATTAAAATAATCCCACGCTTCTTCGTAATTCGAGCATAATAAAATTTTCGGGCGGGCACGCATTCTTAAATATTTATGTGAAAGGTTTATACCTTCGGAAATTAATCTCTGGCTTTGCTTCAGCATTTCGGTGTAAATGATGGGAAGGAAGGATGAATAATAGCGCACATTATCTTCAATGAAAATTACATTCTGAACGCCGACTATTTTGCTGTCGTGCTCAACGTTCAATTTATCTTCAAGATATTTTATGATACCGATAAGAATCCTGAAGTCTCCTGTCCAAATAAAAACTTTATCGAAGACGGAACTTTCGGGATTCATTAATAATGATTTAAGTTCCCTGTTGTCGTGTGCTAAAAGAATTATGGGAATATCGAGATCAGATTGTTTTACAAGCTTGGCAAAACTTAACGCACTCATATCCTCGATGTGCATTGTTGTAACGATTAAGTCGAACCTGCCTTCTTCTTTCACGCGGTTAATCGCATCATAACCGCTTGAGACTCTTGTTAATTCAGGAGAGTGACTGAGGTTTAAACCCTGGTATTCATTTCTGATTAGTTCGTATAATCTTCCATCCTCTTCAAACAGGTAAAGGTCATAAAGGCTGGAGACCAGCAGGATGTTGGTTATTCTCAGGCGCATCAGGTTCTGGAACCCTTGAAAACGTGTTCCGTAACCATGCTCAACCCACTGCGCTTCGGGATTACTCTTTAATTCTTTTTTGTAATCCATCTTTCAACAAATTGTAAAATTCATTCACAATATATCAAGAAATCTTCCCTTTTTAAATTTCGCTCTGCATTACATCTATCCAAACATATAAACAAAAACGGCGAAGCAGAAAAAGAATAAACCGCTTCGCCGTATAACTTAAAATGAGGTTCTCAAATGACTGTCATTCCGAACTTGTTTCGGAATCTCTGACTTTGATTTTCAACTAAAAAGAGAACCTGACACGAGTTTAGGTTGACAAAATCAGACTACTGAGACAACCGCACTGGATCAAACAACTCCCTGGTCAATCATTGCATCTGCAACTTTTAAGAACCCGCCGATGTTTGCACCGTTAACGTAGTTGCCAGGAGTTCCGAATCTTTCGGCAACATCAACACAGGTTTTGTGGATGCTGTGCATGATCATTCTCAACCGGTTATCAACTTCTTCTCTAGTCCATGGAAGTCTCATACTGTTCTGCGCCATTTCTAGTCCTGATGTTGCAACACCGCCGGCGTTTGCAGCTTTGCCCGGTCCGTAAAGTATTTTATTATCTAAAAATATTTTTACACCGTCGATTGTAGTCGGCATATTTGCACCTTCGCTTACAACATAAACTCCGTTCTTAAGCAGGTTCTGTGCATCCTTTGCATTAACTTCATTCTGAGTTGCGCTCGGAAAAGCACAGTGAGCTTTATGGTTCCATAAGGGGTTATGATCCATATTTGAATCGAGCTGTGTATAAACAGCAGTTTTATATTTGTCAGTGTATTCTGTAATTCTGCCGCGTCGAACATTTTTGAGCTCCATTATGTAAGCTAATTTTTCCTTGTCAATTCCTTTTTCATCATAAATGTAACCGTTGGAATCCGAGAGAGTAAGAACTTTTCCGCCAAGCTCAAGAATTTTTTCCACTGTGTATTGAGCAACATTTCCGCTTCCTGAAACCAAACAGGTTTTTCCTTCCAGGGTCTGATTTTTTGTAGCGAGCATTTCTGCTGCAAAGTAAACTGCACCATAGCCGGTTGCTTCCGGACGGATCAGTGAACCACCCCAGTTTAAACCTTTCCCGGTAAGTACACCCGTAAATTCATTTTTGAGTTTCTTGTACTGACCGAACAGGTAACCAATTTCTCTTCCGCCAACTCCGATATCACCGGCAGGAACATCTGTATCGGGACCGATGTGCCTGAACAGTTCGCTCATAAACGCCTGGCAGAATCTCATAATCTTTAAATCACTTTTTCCTTTTGGATCAAAATCAGAACCGCCTTTGCCGCCGCCCATCGGCAGAGTAGTTAAGCTGTTTTTAAATACCTGCTCGAATGCAAGAAATTTTAAAATGCCGAGATTAACCGACGGGTGAAATCTCAATCCACCTTTGTATGGACCAATGGCAGAATTCATCTCGATCCTGTAACCAATGTTAATATTCACTTCGCCCTGGTCATCCACCCACGGTACACGGAAAATAATTATTCTTTCTGGTTCAATTATTCTTTCAAGAACTTTTGCGGAACGATATTCGGGATGACGTTCAAGAACCAATGCTAAAGAATCTGCGACTTCCTCAACTGCCTGGTGAAATTCCGGCTGTGCCGGATGCTTGGCTTTCACTTCTGCCATTAAACCTTTTACATAGTCTAACATTTATTCCTCCTGGTTAAAATGAAAAAAGAACAGAATTATTCTCCATCAAAAAGCAAACTCTTATTGATGATTAAAGGTAAGTCTAAAATTGAAAAGCAGGTATAATTAAAACTATGAAATGCTTGTAATAATTTTTATTACAGAAGATTCACTTAACAAATGTTATTTTACAAGTATCAGGCGATTGGGAGGTATTATAATCCGGGTTTTGTAATAATGCCGATATTTTTATGCCCGTTAATTTTCACTGAGATGGGGTCTGAAAAAGTTAAATGTTTTGTGTAGGTAAACTCTTCCTTTGCCGGCTGCTCAAGCAGCCAGTCCCAGTCAATAAATCCAATGCTGCTGTTTGAGTTTACTGTAAAATAACCAACCCTGAATGAAGTAATGTTCTGAAAAAAATGTGAGCCCTGTGAAGGTTCAACATTAAAACTTTTAAATCCGGATTCAACAATTGCAGCGGCACCGGCTATCTGGTCCCACGTAACCGGAATTCCAAGCCAGGAATCGAGACTGCCCCACCTGCCGACACCGATAAGTATGTAAGGTTTTTTCATTTCCAGAAGCTTCGAATTGATCCGGCTGATTTCATAAGCTACATCTTTGCTTTTTGCCCGGTCGAATTTATCTATATCAACAAATACCAGGTCATAAATATCATTCGTTGTACCGTTGCCGAGAACCTGGTCGCTTTTGCAGATCAGTTCAGCATCGTTAAGATCATCGACGATTAATTCATCAATCTCTCTGCTGATGACCAAAGGTCGCATCTGAAGCATTGCAAATTCTTTTCGCTTGCCGTCAGAAATTTTTAAGTTGACGGCAAATTCAATTTCAACAGGCGAACCCATTCCCCACGTTCCTAATCCTAAAAGAAGATTCAGAATCTCAGGCAGAGGAAAAATTTTATGCTTAAGAACAGGTGCAAACGTTACAACCCTGATTCCCTCTCTTGAAATTCCATCATACACTGCTTCATTTTCAGGAGAGTAAGTTGAGCCGACAGTAAATAAAGTTCCGTCTTCTTCTGATTTTATCAGCTCATATTTTTTTACAAGCGGATCTTTTATTGAATCGGGATGATGATCCAGCTCTCCTTTAAGATCGAGAGCGAAAAAATCCTGCTGTGCATTTCGTACCGTTTCTTTAGTTGAAAAAAACTGCATCAGGTGCTGAGGAAATCTTGGACAAAACCTGACAGTGTTTCCGCCCTCAACAACAGTTTTTCCCAAACCGAGAGCAACTAAAGCAATTCCGTCATCTGATTTTTGAGGTGGAACAGGATAGAAGTTATATGACTTTGCAACTCCGGCAAAGTCAGGATAAAATTTCCCATTATGGTCTGCACCAACAAGCCGCTGAACAATCACTGCCATTTTTTCTTCTTCGAGCCTGTATGCGGTCGCTTTCATGTAATCTTTAGCTTTGTGATGATAAGTTGAAGCATAAACAAAACGAATCGTCTGAAGAAGTTCTTCCAGCCGGATATTAATATCCGGGTTGCTGTTCGGAAGCATATAGGTTTCATAAACACCTGCGAATGGTTGGAACTGTGAGTCTTCAAGCAAGCTCGAAGATCTTACTGCGAGAGGAACTTTTGTTATCTCCAGAAATTCAGACAGCTTGGCTTTTATATCATTAGGGAAAAGAGGTGCTTCAATAAATTTCTGGTTTATTTTCAGATCATCAGATTCATTCAATGCAAAAGCTTCAAGATTGTTCTGCTGAATGAACCGGTCAAAAACTTCTGTACCGATAACGACCGCTGACGGAACTGAAATTTCTATTTCTTCAAAAAGCTCCTTGATATTGTAATTTGTTATCAAAGTATTAATAAAACCTAGTCCCCGTGCTTTGCCTCCCAAAGAACCGCCACCGATTCTTGCAAAACTGTTTTTCGGATCGAAAGAATACTTACTGAAATCGGAAATCACACCACGTAGTCTTTCCTCAAGATAACTAACGATGGAACGGATAAGCTCTTCCCTCAGCTCATTGATCGAAGAATAGTCGGATATTTTTTTTGGTCTTAATTTATGTGCAAGCCAGAATTCCGTTCTCGCTTTCAGCCATTTGGAAAAATGATTTCTTTCAGAATGGTACCTTAAACTTTCATCCGGAATTTTTTTTAACCCGACTGCTAACTCCCTCAGATTGGAAGCTCTGCCAACTTCCTTGCCGTCGGGAGTTTCAAAAACAAAATCACCGAAGCCGAAATGCCTCAGCATAAATTCCCTTAAATCATGCAAAAGCCGCGGGGAATTTTTCTGGAGAAAACCTGCACCAACTGCTTTAACTTTTTCTTCAAGATTCTGGTCACTTGTCTGAATTAAAATCGGTATATCCACCTGGCGGGCTTTAATTTCTGTTGCAAGCTTTAATCCTGCTTCAGGATCTCTTGCACCATTCCGTCGGAAATTATTATCGAGGATCGCTCCGAGTACGTACTCTTCATATTTTTCATAAGCTTCCCATGCTTCCTCATAATTTGAACAAAGCAGAATTTTCGGTCTCGCTCTCATCCTAAGAAACTTGTGAGTTATGTTGACTCCCTCAGTAATCAATCTCTGCGATTGTTTAAAAATTTCAGTATAAACCAAGGGCAGATATGAGGAGTAAAATTTAATATTATCTTCTACCAGGATAATTACCTGAACTCCGGCTTCAAGTACATCTCGTTCAGCGTTCAGCTTATCTTCAATATATTTTATAATACCAATAAGAAGGTGATAATCTCCTCCCCATATAAAAATTTTTTCAAAGATGGAAGTATCGTAGCGGGTTGTCAGCTCTTTTCTTTCTTTATTATCATAAGCCAATAAAATTATCGGGATTTTGATTCCATCACTTCTAACCTGCTGAGCAAATTTTATCACGTGCATATCTTCGATGTGAAGAGTATTTATGATCAGGTCGAATTCCTGCCCGCTGTTAAGCAATTCAAATGCTTCCGAACCAGTGGTGACGTGTGTGATTTCAGGTGCCTGGCTTAAGTTTAAATTCTGATATTCACTTCTTATCAGTTCATACAATCTGCCGTCTTCTTCGAACAGGTAATAATCATACATACTTGAAACAAGAAGTATTTCCCTGATCTTATAGTGCATCAGCTTCTGGAACTTTTTAAGCCTTGCACTGAAAACGTTCTCAATCTTGAATTGTTTTAGCTGATCTAATGTGCTCATTGAATAAAAGTAAGATGATGTAGCTTTTTCTTTGCTTTAAAAATAGATAAAGTTGATGTGAAATGCAGGAGTGTAAAAATGAAGTCTACCTTGGTGGTGAACTCCATTTGAGGTTAAACCAGACCTTGATCTAACATCGCATCAGCAACTTTAAGGAAGCCGGCAATGTTTGCACCGTTAACGTAATTTCCCGGTGTGCCGAATCTTTCAGCAGTTGTTATGCAGGTGTTATGAATTCTCTTCATAATTTCGTGCAGACGCTGGTCAACTTCTTCTCTTGACCATGGCAGACGCATACTGTTCTGCGACATTTCCAATCCGGAAGTAGCAACTCCTCCTGCGTTGGAAGCTTTGCCCGGCGCATAAAGAATTTTTGACTCTTTAAAAATACTATATGCTTCAATTGTTGTTGGCATATTTGCACCTTCGCAAACACACATACATCCGTTCTTCACGAGTTCCTTAGCATCGGCACCGTGTATTTCATTTTCAGTTGCGCAGGGAAGAGCAACATCGACTTTTATTCCCCACGGTTTTTTGCCCGGGAAGAACTGAACTTTATATTCTTTTGAATAATCTTCAACTGCATCTTTATTGCTTGAACGAAGCTTCAGCATATAATTTATTTTTTCTCCTTTAATTCCATCCGGATCGTGAATAAAACCATCAGGACCGGAAAGTGTGACAACCTTTGCTCCAAGCTCTGTAACTTTTTGAACAGCACCCCACGCAACATTTCCGAACCCGGATACTGCAACAATTTTTCCATCAAAATTTGTGTTTCGAGTTTTTAACATTTCCTCAGCAAAATAAACGCACCCAAAGCCGGTTGCTTCCGGTCTTACCAGCGATCCTCCCCAATTAATTCCTTTACCTGTCAGAACACCTGTTGATTCATTCCTGATGCGTTT
>DATDOL010000069.1:0-6976 GCA_035293265.1 Ignavibacteriaceae bacterium
CTCGAATGCAATGGCCTACCCCAGCAGGGATCTGAAGTATATCTTAAATGTGCATGGGAGATGGGATGATGCAAAGCAGGATAAAGAGTGCATTAACTGGGCACGTGATTTTTTTAATGCAACTTCAAAATTTGCTTCTGCAGGTGCTTATGTAAATTTTATGACTGAAGAGGAAAACGAACGTGTTGCAAATGCATACGGTCCAAATTACGATCGGCTTGTTCAGATTAAGAAAAAGTACGACCCGAACAATTTGTTAAGACATAATCAAAATATAAAACCAGCATAACATAAAGTTAGCAGCTTTCATCTATCTTGGACAACAGCAATTTATTAAAGCTGCCTGGAAGAATACTGCCGGTAATTGTATTTTCTCAATTTGCAGTAACTTCACTTTGGTTTGCGAATGCTTGCCCCGCTAATTGGTCCGCCCAACAGTCTACTAATCAGGCATAGATCGAGCGCACCAGCCGCCAATGGTACGAGCCCGATAACGATTAGTATGATTCCCATTCCAGTGCCGAGTTGTGTGTATCCCCAGACGATGAGGCCAATGCCAACGACCAACCGTGCGATACGACCGGCTGGGCTATTCACGAATCGGGCGAAACCCGACTGACCAAACGATTCAGCGATGCTCATAAAAGTCTCCTTAATAATTTTCTAAATACATTACTTAAGTACAAATGTAACTTAAATTAAAAACAAAAAACCATCAAACACATTCAATTAAAAGAAGCATTACTTAATGCCCATCAATCCGGGTAAATCTGTTATTGAATGAATATTGTAGTCCGGATGGTTGTTGCTCAGACTGTTAAAAGCGCTGTTCACACCGATGAAGTAAACCCCGCCGGCTTTTGCCATTTCGTAATCAACAGTAGTGTCCCCGATATAGATTGATTCAGTTGCTTTCTTTTCTATTTTTCCTAAAGCCAGATTTAAACCTTCAGGTGAAGGTTTGGGAGTTCTGATGTCATCCCCCGTAATTATTGTTTTGAAAAAATGTTTTATACCTGTTCTGCCAAGATCATTAATCACACGATTCTTTGATCCTGATGTTACGAGTCCGAGTGCAAATCGCCTAGAAAGTTTTGATAATGTTTCATGAACGCCCGGGAAAAGTCCGGGAGAGTGTTTTTCCGCTTCCTCCAGCCAGTATAAATTTGCCAGTTCCCAATTTTCTTTCGGAAGTTCCATCGCTTCATAAGTTTTATACCAGTCAGGCGAGTAAGTGTTTAAGAATTTTTCTTTGTTTATCTGAATACCGAACCGGGCAAACATAGTTTTATAAACTTCATAGTGAACCGGGAAAGAATCGAGCAATGTTCCGTCCAAGTCGAACAGCAAAGCTTTAACATTATTAAGAGTTTTGTTGATCATAAAATTTTCTTTTTCGCTTAGCTATCAGCTTATTTTATAAGCATCATCTTTCTCGACTGAGTAAAGCTTCCGGATGTTAAAGTGTAGAAATATATTCCGGATACCAGGTGCCGGTTACCAAATGATGAATTAAATTCAACTTCATATTCTCCTGCAGGTTTTTCTTCGTTGACTAATGCTGCAACTTCGTTACCGAGTATATCATAAACTTTTAAAGTGACCAGAGCTCTTTCCGGAATTGAAAATGAAATTGTTGTTGTTGGATTAAACGGGTTGGGATAATTTGCATCCAATTTGAACGTGAACAATTTCTCCGGTGTTTCTTCAACATCGGTAATTATCGAAACTGTTCTTAATATCCATTCGTCCGGGTCAAACTGCACCGAATTAATTCTTGCTGTCAATGGTAAGTTATAATCTGTGGTGACCTGGTTATTCCAGACTGTAATAACTGTATCACTTCCGTTGTTAAAATTTATTTTAATCCTTATGGGCATTTCAAAAATTTCCCGCCAGCTATTTTGTTCTTGCGTCTGATTTATTTGAAGTGATAAATTATTTGTCAGCAAATCCTGTTCATATCCATAAGTGTAAACAGGATAGTATTCATCGTAAATCCACTGATCGAAAAAGAAATCCAGATCCATACCCGAAACAGTTTCGCAGACATCCTTGAAGTCTTCAGTAGATGCATGATCATATCTAAATCTTGGATCTGAAGTGTATTGGCTGATTGCATTGAAAAAAATATTATCGCCAAGAACGCCACGAAGCATATGTAAAACCCAGGCACCTTTATCATAAATTATAGGAAGAAAAATTTGAAATGGGTCGGATGTATTCTGCAGGTAAACTGTTCCCCCTCCCATAAACTTTAAAGTTGAAAGATAATTTTTGTAATATGTGAAACCTCCGGAATGCTCTGCATACAACGCTTCGCTGTAAGTTGCAAATCCTTCATTCAGCCAGCCGTGATGCCAGCTTGCACAGGTTATCATATCACCAAACCACATATGTGAGAGTTCATGAACGGAAATCATAAACCAGTTATTTGAAAGAGAATTTTGAATAGTGTTTGTCTGATTTTCAATCGCACCATAAAAACCCATTTGAGTCATACCGTATTTTTCATTTTCAAACGGGTACGATCCAAACTTGCTGATAAATAAATTCATAGCATCGGGAAGTTGCACAGTTCCATTCACAGCAGTCAGGGAATCCTCTTTGAAGACATAATAATCAATCGGGAAAGAACTGCTGGAATTTTCAGGGATGATTTGCTGAAAGTGACTGTAGTTTGAAACTGCCACCATTATGTAATAAGGAATTATCGGGTAAAGTTCCTTCCACCTGAACGTTCTCTTGCCTTGATTAATTTCCACTCCGGTTAAAACCCCGTTTGATGTTACAATTAATTGATTACCATTAATAACAGTATCGGGGATTGTAATATTAATGTAGGCCGAGTCTGCTTTATCGCCAGGACCATCCTTGCAAGGAAACCACAAATGAGCTAAGAAGGGTGTCGAAAGTGTTACTATGATAGGTTCATTATTTCCGTGAGTTTCGAAACGCATTCCTTTTGTATTATTAAGTACCGGCGGAACACCCGAGTAGTAGATTGTTACACTGGCTTGTTCACCTAGATTATAATTTCTGTCGAGTGTAATACTGATTGTATCATTTATAAAATTGTATTGAATTAAATTTCCGGTAATACTATCGATAACAAATGCATTGCTTAGCTCAAGTTTTACTAAAGATAAATTTGCAATGCTTGCGATAAAGCTGCAGGTAACCTTACCAGTAATGAATTCCACGCCAAGCGGAATATCTAAATTTATTTCATAATGAATGACATCGAAGGTGGTATCTTCGCTCATTTTAGTTTCATAAATTATTTTATCTGTCCAGTTCTGTCTTTCGAGTTCATAAAAATCTTCCGGAGTAACATTTTCTAAATCTTGCGGAAGGATTAATTGTGCGAAGGAAAAATAAACGAAAGGAATTAATACCAGCTTCAGTCTTTGCATTTCAACACCGTTAAATTATTTGATTAGAAACTTCGGGAATGCCGTTTTAATAGTCAACACAACCTTGTTACGTAAAAATTGATGTTTAATACTAAAATGTAAAATCCTTATCAGCTTCAACTGTCCACTGAGCATGCCGGCTCATAGTGCTTCGTTCACTGCCCTCAATTAATTGTAAATTGGTTAAGTCTCTTGCATCCATACAAGCACCACAGAGCTTAAACTTACCACCTTTTGCAATTACACTTTTTATCATCGTTCAAGGTTATAGTATCCGTGAGGTGTAGTTTGGTTAGATAAAGACGCAGTAACCGCATCAGCCATTAAAAACAAAAACACTTCAACTTCTTTATTTTCCTTCTGCAATGTCATTGCAAGTCTGCATGCCCTGTAGAATTTTTCTGTCCCGTAAGGTGCATCGTTAATAAAAAATAATATTTTCATTTAAGCTTCAATTCTTTAATAAAAGATTTTTATCATAAGAAATATATTAAAAACCATATCGCGCCTATTGCATTCTATCAGAAATTATTTAATTTGGACAAGCCTTAGAATTTTATTCGACTTAGCTCAAATCTTAGCCCACTCTTCCCATCGTCGATCTAAGGTTTGGTTTTACTCTCATAATAAATATATGAGGTTAAAAATACTTAATTATTAATTTTTCAAACAACTTAAGGAGGTATGTTATGTCTCAGTATCAAAATCCTAATAGGGGAATTATTTTCATCATTCTAACCGTAATCCTTTTTTTGGGGAATCTGATATCTATAAGAGCCCAGGAAAAATCACTCTATGAGCGTCTTGGTGGTGTAAAACCGATTTCATTAGTTGTTGATGATTTTATTAATCGTCTTGTTGCAAATGATATACTAAATGCAAATCCGATGATAAAAGAAGGACGGAAACATTCACCTGATGCATACCTGAAATTCCAGGTAACGAATCTTGTTTGCCAGGTAACGGGTGGTCCATGTGTTTATACAGGACTTGGGATGAAAGAATCTCACACACATATGAACATCACGGAAAATGAATGGCAGGTGATGAGGGATGAGTTCAAGAAAACGCTCGACAAGTTTCAAGTTCCTGAAAAAGAACAGAAAGAGTTGTTTGATGTTGTAGAGAGTACGAAAAAAGATATTGTTATGGTTGAATAGTAAGAGGAATATTCCCTGAGATACTATGTACGATGATTCCGGACGATTTTCATTAAAGGGAAAAATTAAATGAAAACCATTTCGTCTGTTACAAGACGCTGAATTTATATACAGGGATTTACAGATGTTGATGAAAATTTGTTAATGCAAACAGCTAGTTGGCTCAAATTTGCTTTCGCCCTGCGTACAATCCTGGCAGGATTAGGTACTGTGTTGGCGTCGTACAAGGTCTTATATTTTTAGGTTCCTATAGCTGCACATGGTGCAATTTTCTCGACACATCCTTTTGATTTAATTTATAACTATGGGATTGGACACATAACAGGTACACCTGCTTTACCCAAACGGGGTGCACCGAACCGTTTTGCCTTTGGCCTGGGTTCGATATGGTTGATAGCGACTGCTATTATATTTCGGTCTGGGAATAATACGGCTGGGTATATCCTGGGTGCTTCACTTACTTTTGTTGGACTTCTTGTTAGCACTATTGATTTTTGTATTCCTTCACTAATATATAGGAGTATATTTGGGTTCTCCTCTAAGAGAGAAAAGTTTAAATCGTAATCCATCGAGAGGTAAAGATCTATGAATAATTTAGAAAGCAATATAAACAAACCACATATCGTAATACTCGGAGCTGGTTTTGGAGGCTTAACGCTTGCCTCTGAACTTGACCACCTTGCCGAAGAAGGGAAAGCGCAAGTAACACTTGTAGATAAAAATTTAAGCTTTAGTATGGGCTTCTCAATGCAGTGGGCGATGGTGGATAGACGGAATCCTGAAGATGGTGAGAGATATTACTCTGCACTAAAACCCAGGTATGTCAAATTCATACAAGATGAAATTATTGCAATCGAAACTGAAAAATATACTTTACATACAAAATCATTTCATTTGGATTACGATTATCTTGTAATTGCACTTGGTGCTGAACTTTCTATGGAGCCTATACCAGGACTAGCTGAAAACGCTTACAATTTGTGTGAGCTTCAATCAGTTATGAAGTTGAAAGATGCTTTGAAAACCGTAACCGAAGGCACAATTGTTATCATGATCGTTTCCACTCCATTCAAGTGTCCTCCCGCTCCTTATGAGTATGCATTTCTTATAGACGAAATCCTGCGACGAAAAAATGTTAGAAAGAAAATCCGTCTTCTTCTTACCACTCCCGAGCCGCAGCCAATGCCTGTTGCCGGAAAAGCCGCAGGTGATTTTATAAAATCTATACTTTCAGATAAGGGCATAGAATATTTTCCGCTTCACAAGCCCAAAACAGTTACCGGTAAAAAAATAGTTTATGAAAACGGTTTTGAGCTTAATCACGATATACTTTGTGTTATGCCCGTTCATCGTGCACCAAAGGCCGTAAGAGATTCAGGTTTAACAGATGCATCAGGATTTGTCCCTGTTGATCTAGGAAGTTTTACAACCAGAGCAGAGAGAATCTATGCTGTGGGAGATGTTACTTCTATAAAGCTACCTAATGGTAACCCACACCCCAAAGCTGGTGTTTTTGCAGAGGCACAGGCACACACAGTTGCGAGAAACATAGTAGCTGAAATTCTTGGCACAAAAAGGGAAGAATATACTGGCGTTGGTGTTTGTTATATAGATGTAGGTAATGAAAAAGCATCTCCTGCTAATATAAGTTTACTCACACCCGATGGTCCAAAAGCTATAATCAGTGAGCCTTTAACTGATGGGTTAAAAGGAAAAGAATTGTTCGAATCTGAAAGATTGCAAAAATGGTTTCTAGCATAGAATAAGATTTATGTCTAAATTTTATTGAATGATAACTGAACTCAAAAACAAAAACCCAGTAACCCTTTTGTAATAAATGTGCAAATAAGTAATTATTTTTTTTCCTTAGGCGATAGCTCTTTACCCCAAACAGCAAACCAGGCCGTTCCGATTAATCCGCAGATAAATGCTGTCAGAAAATTTGTAAATGGAGAAATGTTCCATAGAAATGCACTGCTAAGTGCTGCAACCGAAACAACAATATCGCGGAACAGATAGTAAGTCCCGAATGTTTCAGCCTTTGCATTTTCCGGAGCTAAATCCATTATCAAAGATTTTCTTGTAGGCTCACCAACTTCTTTAAGTCCCCGGATAATAAATGCAATAACTAAAGCAGCAAATGAATCTGATAAATAAATAACTATAGGAAAGATTGTGAAGAAAATAAAAGTGATTAATATGAACGGTTTCTTGAAATATCGGTCAGCATAATAAGCAATAGGGATGTAAACAAGCACCGATGTCACCATCTCAATAGCCGTGAGAATTCCAAATTGAAATGCAGTAACACCCAAATTATTTACACACCAGATAACAACGAAAGCATAAGGAATCTGTTCAGCAAATCTTATCAGTATATCCGATACTAATAAATTTCTG
>DATDOL010000070.1:0-4154 GCA_035293265.1 Ignavibacteriaceae bacterium
CTTTAGTCTTAAACTCATTTGGATCTGCTTTAATTAGCGGATAAGTATTGTAATGCATCGGGATAGCGATTTTTGGTTTCACAAATTCAACTGCTCTGACTGCATCTTCAATTCCCATTGTATAGTTATCACCAATTGGCAAAAGCATATAGTCAACACTATTAATCTCACCGATGAGTTTCATATCGTAAAACAATCCCGTATCCCCTGTATGGTAAATTGTCTTACCGTCAATTGTCAGAAGCACACCAGAAGGTTCTCCGCAATAAATTCCATCAGGTGAGATCGAGCCATGATGTGCTATGGTAAATTTCACCCTGCCGAAATCAAAATTATGTGCACCACCAATATGCATATTATGAGCCTGATAACCTTTTGACTGACAATAAATAGCAAGTTCGTTTACACAAATAATCAAAGAATTGGATCTTTTAGCTATCTTGAATGAATCACCGATATGATCTCCGTGACCGTGAGTGATAACTATATAATCTGCTTGGACATCGCCCGACTTAACTGGTGAGGTAGGATTTCCATCCAGAAAAGGATCGATTAATATTTTTTTCCCGCCAGAAGTAGTTACCAGGAATGCCGAATGTGAAAAGTATCTTAGCTTCATATTAAATTCTCTCTGCCTTTATTAAACTATTTTATAAAAATTTTTCACTGCTTTACTGTGTTTAAATTTCATCAATGAAAGCTTTAAGCGATCCTCAAGTCCGTTCCTTCTCTCCTCTACCTTTATCAGAATGACTTTATTGACTTTAACCTTTTCGTCCTTGACCAGTAAATTAATATTTTCTTTGAAAACATCAAGATCCCTAACTGATCCGGAAAGATCCTGCAAATTCTGAATAATGTTATAAATGTTCATGAACTGTTTTCTGTTAAAACATGAGATGAATAATTCCATATTGTACCTGACACGTCGTAATGAGATCCTGATATCATGAAGGTTCTCAGCGTTCATCTCATTAAAATATTTTTCAATCGTTTCGAACAAATGAGTTAACCTTGCACCGACAATAAGCTTTGCAGCTGAGGCTACATTCTGGTTCTTTCTTAATTTTTCAATTTGCCACTTTTTAGATTTTGCCATAAAATTACATTCATTAACTGAACAGCGTTCTGATGAATCCTATAATAGCTTTTATAGGTCTGATCTTACTTTTTTCACTTCCATAAACAGTTGAAGTATTAACAAATCCAATTTTAAAACCATTCCTTGCAGCCAGAATAATTTGTTCACTCTCTGCTTCGTAACCATGATTTCTCGTTTTGACAATTTTCAATACATCTGAGCGAATCGCTCTGAAACCATTTTGGCTGTCGGGAATTTTTTGTCCTGTTTTTACACTCAGTAAAAATGATGTGATCTTATTACTCATTCTTCTTTGAAACGGCATAGCGGATAAATTATTCATCCTGTTTCCTATAACAATATCATAGGTTTCAATTTCTTTCAGGAGTTCCGGAATAAAATCAGGATCATGCTGTAAATCAGAATCAAGAGTAACCACTGTATCATATTCTAGCGCAAGAGCTTTTTCAAAACCTTTATTTAACGCAAATCCTTTTCCATAATTTTTTTCAAGATCGATTACAACAATATTTTGAATATCATTAATTTTTTGTTTTGAATTATCTGTTGATCCATCATTCACTGCAATAATTTTGTCAACATATTGTATAGTTCTGTTTATAATTTCATTTATAGTTTTTTCTTCATTATAAAACGGAATGACAGCACAAATTTTATTTTTGACCTTTAATTTGTTCAATTAAATTTTTCCAGCCTTTTACTGTTGGTGGTTTAAATGCTTCCTTTAACCGGTTTTTAAGTGCTTCTTTGGATAATCCTATTGTAATTTTTCCGTTTTCTGCAACAGAAATACTTCCCGTTTCTTCGGAAACAATAACACTGATAACATCTGCCTGTTCAGTTATCCCGATCCCTGCTCTGTGCCTCATTCCTAATGATTCATCCCCGACTTTTGTTGTGATAGATAACGGTAAGGTGCACCTTGCAGCTTCAATAATATTATTTTTAATTATTACCGCACCATCATGCAATGGAGATTTTGGAAAAAAAATGGAAGTTAAAAGTGGCTTACTTAGTTTAGCATTTAATATATCACCCGTTTCAGCGTAACCCCGGATTCCGGTTTCCCTAACGATAATTATTAATGCTCCGTGCTGATGTTGTGAAAGCTCGAATGCTGAATCAGCAATTATCTCCGCGGATTCGGGTATCTCGGTTTTAACGAAAATTTTAAATACCGGATTCCGTGCAAGCATTACTAACAATCTTCTAATCTCCGGCTGAAATAAAATTACAAATGCTATCACCCAGATATCAGTTACTAATTTAAGTAGTGAACTTAATGCTCTTAAATTTGTAACCTGTGCGATGAAAGAAAACAAAAGTATAATTATCAATCCGACGAATATTTGTGCCGCGATTGTCCCACGCAGTACAGTGTAAATTTTGTAAACAATAAACGAAACGATTGCAATATCAATCAAGTCGCTGAAGTTTATCGTGAGGAATCCAATTTTAAATAATTCAAACATCGGCAGTTAACATTTCGTTTAATAGTTTACAGGTTTGAACACCTGATATTACATTATGAGTTCTGATAATTCTAGCACCTTTTGATATCGCAACTGCATTTAGTGCAGATGAAGCTTCATCTCTTTCATTAATTTCAAGATTCAAAGTTGTACCGATAAATGATTTACGTGAAAGTCCGATTACAACCGGATAAGATAGCCCAATCAAATAATCCAGGTTATTAATCAGTTGAAAATTATCCTGGACTCTTTTGCCAAATCCGATACCAGGATCGATAAAAATTTTACTAATACCTTTATTTTCTGCTTTATTACTCTGAGCTGAAAGAAATTCATAAACTTCCTGGATAACATTTTCGTAGTAAGGATTTACTTGCATTGTACGTGGAGTTCCCTGCATATGCATAATGACAATTGCTGCATCATATTTTCGAACAGTATCTGCTAATTCAGGATCAAATGTTAATCCACTGATATCGTTGATAATTGAAGCCCCACAGGCAAGCGCTTCCTCAGCAACACTATTTTTTGTAGTATCGACTGATATAACAGCATTTGGCTGCTGATTTAAAATTCCTTCAACAACAGGAATGACCCGATCAATTTCTTCCTCTGACGAAACCGCAGCAGCACCAGGTCGGGTTGATTCTCCACCAATATCAATAATATCGGCTCCCTGTTCAAGCATTTTTAAACCGTAATTCACAGCAAAATCTTTCGTGAAAAATTTACCTCCATCTGAAAATGAGTCGGAAGTTACATTTAAAATTCCCATAACATAAGGTTTCCGAAAATCAAACAAAACATTTCTAATCTTATATGATCTTGAAATATTGTTTCCGATTTTCTTAATCACATTATCTGTTTTATCATTTGTTCTGAGAGACATCATTTCAGCCAAGATTTAGGGATAAGTGTAATCAGCAGAAATTATATTTTACTTAATAAGATTTTTTAATTCTGCTGTGGCTGCAGATATATTTTCTGAATGAAATATTGCTGAGCCAGCTACAAAAACATCAACACCTGCAGAATGTGCTTTTTTTATATTTTCGATATTTATACCACCATCTATTTCAATCAAAAAATTTGCCCTGCAGTCGGATCTTAAATCCACGGCTTCCTTAATTCGCCTGATAGAATTTGGTATGAACTTTTGTCCGCCGAATCCCGGATTAACAGTCATAATTAACAATAGATCGATATACTCAGCGACATCTTTTACAGATTCAACAGGAGTTGCGGGATTAATCACAACCCCGGCCTTACAACCCAGTTCTTTGATCTTGTTTATTGTCCTGTTCAGATGAACTGCCTCTTCAACGTGAACAGAAATATAATCAGCACCAGCTTGTGCAAAATCTTCAAGGTATTTTTCGGGCTTCTCAATCATCAGGTGAACATCAAGAGGAAGTTTTGTTATTTTTCTCACAGCTTTTACTGCGACCGGACCAAAAGTAATATTCGGTACAAAGTGACCGTCCATTATATCACAATGCACCCAGTCAGCTCCTCCGATTTCTGTAAGTCGGATTTGCTGTGACAAATTTGAAAAATCGGCTGATAATATTGATGGTGCT